>NZ_RQEP01000002.1 GCF_004770055.1 Leptospira semungkisensis
CGAGCAAGAGAGCCTTCGTTCTCTTAGCAAGGCATTCGGTGTCTTATTCTTAATTTCTCTCGTGCATCATAGTATTAGCAAGACTTTCCAATTCTTATTCTTCGGATATCTTACAAAACTTTCCGGTTCTTCTAGTTCGGATGAGAACACTGGTGTGGGAAGAATAAGCGGAGTTCCTACATTCCTTGCGGCTCTTGGGACCATGAGTTTTCTCGCGATTCCTGGAACTACAGGATTCTTGTCTGAAGCGACTTTTATCAAATTATTCTCCGCAGTTTTGGAAGTCACGGATACGAGTGCTGCTCTTATCCTTCCTCTTCTTATTTTAGTCTGCACTGGACTTGCTGTGGGAGCTGCTGCTCACTTGAAACTTTTCTTGGGACTCGTATTATCGAGACCTAGGGCAAATTTCGAGGACCACGGTTCGAATAAG
>NZ_RQEP01000003.1 GCF_004770055.1 Leptospira semungkisensis
TCTATTGTATGTTCTTCTTCTCATCTATGTGGGAGTGATCGGTTTTATCGTAAGAAGGAACTGGGTGGGAGTCATCGCCTGCTTCAGTATCTTTGAGAACGGAACCTTCTTACTCACTCTTCTCTTGAAATCCGGAGTTCCTATCGGAAGCGAGCTTGGCTCCTTCTTAGATGCGGTGCTTATCATAGGTGCCGGAGCTGCACTTCGGATCAACACTGAGAAAGAAATGGATAAAGGAGAAAATTTCAGATGAGCTTTGAAATTCTTTTAGGGATAGGCGCTGCCGTTTTTATCCTGATCTTTCTCACGTATGTTCTAGCACCTACTAAGAACCAAACGAACTTAGTGTTTTGGTCTGTTCTTCTCGTTTTATGCGGGGGAATTAACTTTGCAGTTTGGATCATCCGAGATTGGAACGAAGAAGGAACCACTCTGCAATGGGTCTTGATAGAAGCGACTACGTTTGTAGGAGCACTTCTTATCTCTTCCAGTAGAACGAGTAAGTCTTTTCCGATCGCTTGGAAATTTCTCTTAATCAACTCATTCGGTTTAGGTATCGCGTTTCTTGGGATCATACTCCTTCGTTCTTCTTTGCATGTGATCAACCAACCGATCGAGTTCTTAGCGGCTAATGCTTCTTCTCATCCTGAGATTATCTGGGTAGAGATTGGGCTTTGGCTTGCGATCTTCGGTTATACTGCAAAGCTCGGTCTCTTTCCGAATCACGTTTGGATCGAGGACACTTACGGAGAAAGTCCGACGCAAGTATCGTCTTTGCTTTCCTCATTCATTCCTGTTTCGGTGTGTTTCGCACTTAGACCCTTTGTGCATCTGGATCACCAACTCTTTCCTCATACATTCAGTGGTGCAGATGGACTCTTGGTGCTTGGGATCATCACGATCCTTTATAGTATATTCGCGATCTATGATAGAAATGATATCCGAAGGATCTCTGCTAAGGTCGCTCTTTTTCACACGGGAGCCCTCGCAGTATTTCTTTGGATGGATTTAAGCGAGACGGTATTTCTTTACATGATGGCTACGAACCTAGTCGTTAAGTCTCTTCTATTCATTAGCATGGGGATCGTGAGAATGGATGCCGGCAAAAGAGAGTTGGGTAAGATCATCCAAGCGGATTCAATCAACAAGCCTGCATTGTCTCTTTTCATCCTAGCGTTATTCTTAGCTTTCGTGATGCCTGGATCTCCTATCTTTGTTACAGACATTGTTCTTATCAAAGCGGGACAGATCGGAGGAAAATCCTTTGTGATCCTTGTTCCTATACTCGGGATCGTATTCTTCGGAGTAATGCTCTATAAGCTTGCGCCTCTTTTGAATATCAAAGGAAGACCATTTCCAAAGGATCTCTCCACCATTCTTAGGATCAGAATGACGAACGGATTCTTTTTACTTCTACTTCTTCTCAGCACCGGTTGCTGGGGATTTTACCTTCTTTTACATGGTGTATTATGAAAAACGTTA
>NZ_RQEP01000004.1 GCF_004770055.1 Leptospira semungkisensis
CGAGCAAGAGAGCCTTCGTTCTCTTAGCAAGGCATTCGGTGTCTTATTCTTAATTTCTCTCGTGCATCATAGTATCAGCAAGACTTTCCAATTCTTATTCTTCGGATATCTTACGAAACTTTCCGGTTCTTCTAATTCGGATGAGAATACTGGTGTGGGAAGAATCAGCGGAGTTCCTACATTCCTTGCGGCTCTTGGGACCATGAGTTTTCTTGCGATTCCAGGAACTACAGGATTCTTGTCCGAAGCGACTTTTATCAAATTATTCTCCGCTGTTTTGGAAGTCACGGATACGAGTGCTGCTCTGATTCTTCCTCTTCTTATTTTAGTCTGCACTGGACTTGCTGTGGGAGCTGCGGCTCACTTGAAACTTTTCTTGGGACTCGTACTATCCAGACCTAGGGCAAATTTCGAGGACCACGGTTCTAATAAG
>NZ_RQEP01000005.1:1500000-1612815 GCF_004770055.1 Leptospira semungkisensis
CCGACATTTGCTCTGTAGAAGCCGCTGTGGATTGGGCTCCATTGGAGAAATTCTCCGAACTGGAGGAAAGTTGCTCGGCAGAAGTAGCCAATTCGTAAGAGATCTTTTGGATCTCTTTGACTGAATTGCGAAGGCTTTCCAAAAAGGAATTCGTGTCCTTGCTCAAATCGCCGATCTCATCCTCATGGAAGATCTGTAGATCGGAACGTAGATCACCTGTGGACATCGATTTGAAGAGCTCTCTTGCATCTTCTAAAGGACGAAGTCTTCCGTTTACGATCCTATATATTACAAATATAGAAACTACTAAAAAGACGATAGCGAAGATCACGATCTTATAAAGCATCTGATGGACTACTTGGGCAAGTTCCGCTTTCGAAACTACTGCCGAGATCTTCATGTTGTAATCGTCAATATTGTAGGTAGTCGCGATCTTTTCTGTCTTGAAGAAATATTCAATATGCTCATCAGTCTTGAGCGAAAGGATCTTTTGTCCCCATTCCGACTTACTTAGATCCAATTTAAGGATCAAAGACTTGTCTGGATGTCCTATGACAGCTCCACTTGAATCTACAACCGCAATATAACCGTCGTTACCGATCTTGATTCCGGCAACGATCGTTTCCGTAAGAGTGTTCAAGGAAATAGAGAAACCTAAGATCGCTATCACTTTGTTCCCTTGTTTAACAGGAACAGTTAAAAGAGTGACCGCTTCTTGGGTAACCGGAGAACGACCAACCTTACTTAGGAATTTTTTACCTTCTAAAGTTGCCTTGATATTCTCGTCGAAGCCGGTCCCGCCCCAGTGAAAACCTGCTGCTTTACCGCTGGCATCTGCGAAGATATTCGGATTCTCTTCTGGAGTAGAAATGAATACGTTCTCATAAGTCCCGTATCTTTCCTTTAGATTTGCAAGTATTGGAATGAGTGTTGCTGCGTCTCTGGTTTCTGCGGCACGAACAAAGGAAGCATTCGTGGATACGAATTCGGCTAGAATGAATTGCTGATCAAAGAAGAACTTAATGTATTTTCCACCCAGCCTCGAAATCTTTTTCATCTCATCTATATAAACGTCTTCTACATAACCTTTCGCAGTAAAGTAAGCGAATGTAGAAACTCCTACAGTAAGAAGTACGATGGTGGCAGTGCTCACCGCGAGTATGATGATCTTTAAACTATTTCTTTGCATTTCTAAGATGGACCTGATGGAGAGCTATTTCGAACCGGATTATATTTTAAATTTTTCTGTTATGTTTCTGAGGATTTCTGCAGTCGTTGCCAGGTTCTGAGCGGAAGAGGACATTTGCTCGGAGCCCGAAGCAGTATTCAATGTGTGTTCGTTGATCTGGGTGATTACTTGAGCGATCTCGTTTACAGCTCTTTTTTGCTCGTCGGTGGCAAGTTTGACTGCTTCAGCTTCTGTGCCGACCCGATCAGATTGAGTATCTACTTCTTTGTTCACAGATTCTTGCGTGGAAGTGATCTCGAAGAGATGATTCATCGCTTCTCCAACCGAGTCCACATTTCTGATAATGCTATGCAGAATATCAACGGAAGAACGGATCCCTTTGGCTCCTTCGTCCAATTCGGAGTTGTTCTTATTGATCATTTCCCCAATGGATTTGATAGAAGATGCAGTCTTTACGGATAGTTTTGAGATCTCTTCTGCAACGACTGCGAATCCTTTTCCTGCCTCTCCTGCTCTTGCCGCTTCGATCGCAGCATTCAATGCAAGTAGCTGGGTCTGGTCGGAGATATCGTTGATGATCCCGATGATGGATTTCATTTCTCCGGAGGATTTGAGAATATTTTCAATCATATTGCTCATTCCTGTCAGAGAGACTTCTCCCTTTTTGGCCTCTGCGGAAATGGATTTTGCTACGCCTAAGGTGTTTTGGATCTCGGCGCCGATATGTCGGACTCCGGAGGAAAGCTCTTTTACTTTACTATGAAATTCTAATATATTCGAGTACTGCTTGTCCGTGGTCGCAGAGATACTTTCCATACCCGCGGACATTTCCTCTACAGTGGCCGACATTTGTTCGGAAGATGCAGCAGTGGATTGTGCTCCTGTTGCAAAGCTTTGGGAAGAAACTGTCAACTCCTCCGCAGAAGATGCCAATTCTAAGGCGATACGTTGGATATCTTTTAGGGAGGCTCTTAGGCTTCCTATGAAAGTATTCAAGTCGGCGCTCATAGTTCCGATCTCGTCGTTGTAAACTACTTGGACGTCCGAAGTAAGATCTCCTTGGGACATGGTTTGGAACAGCTTGCTTGCATTTTCCAAAGGATCTAATCTCTTCTTTAAAAGAACATAAAGTAAGAAACTGGAGATCCCAACTGTCACTAAGCCTGCAAATGCTATGAAGAGCAAAAGTTCAGTAAGTATTTCTCTGACCTCTGACTTGGGTTGGATTGCGACCACTACGATCCTCCATTCATCCAAGCGAGCAACCGATGAGAATCTGTCGGCTCCTCTAAATGTGAATTCTAAGACCTCTCCAGTCTTCATGGATAACATGCGCTGGCCGTACGGTTCTTTCATCACATCCAGGTTGAGTATCATTTCCTTTTTAGGATGAACGAAAACCAATCCCTTATCACTCATGATGGAAACGTAACCTTGTTCTCCTACTCGGATCTTCTTGATGATCTTTTCAGAAACAACATCATACGAAAGAGCGATATTTAATACACCGATGATCCTCCCGTTGTCCTTGATAGGAACCGAGACCACCGCAACAGGAAGTCCGGTGATCGGGGATTTTTGAGGAGGTCCTAAATAATGTTTTCCTTGTAAGGCGGCTTCTTGGTTCTCCTTGAGCTCGGTGCCTTGAGTTTTATATCCAACTGATTTTCCACCCAAGCTGTCCGCGAGGATTTGCACAGGACCGCCATCTAGTGCGAACACGAAAACGTTCTCGTATACTCCGTAACGTTCATGAACTTCTTTCAAGAGATCACCCGCCAAAGGCTTACGGGTTAGAACAGTTTGGATCACTCTGGAATCTGCAGCCAATGTTTTGGCAACATTGACATGGGAATTTAGAAATCCGTCGAATTCTTGAGCAACCACCGTAGTGATATTCTGCATCTGATCCATATATATCTGAGTTATCTTTCTTTGCCCGATATAATACGCAGCTCCGGAGATTAACGTGGTAAGTATAACTAGTATTGTGATCCCAGCGCCGAGAAGAATGAATTTTAAACTGCTTTTCTGCATACGGTTTTAATAAGGTCCCTATCGGTTCTTGTGAGGTCCGATGATTGCGTCAGGAGAAATAGTCTCTTTTGTAAGAAATTTTTTAAAAACGAAAAGGATACAAGAATCCCCTCTTGGATCGAGTGGCACATTGTAACGTGGTAAAAGCTAGGAGTCAAGAATCTTTACGTTTCGGTCTAATTCGGCTCTTTTCGATCTTTTGAAAAAAGCTATTGTCTTATTGGAAGTATTACCTTTAGGAATTCCTACTTCCCTATAGAAAGAAACTTCCAAAGATAAGGTTCTTGGTTGCGTTTTGGATGAGGGAAGAGAACCTGGAAAACGAATTGGAACCTGTCCATTATTCGGTGCTTTACAGGGAGATCGTTTCCTTCTTCCAGTCTGTTTTTGAGAAAGACCGAGAAATCCTTTTTTTAGACGGTACTGCTGGAGAAGGCGGACATAGTTTACTTCTCTTACAGGCCTTCCCCAAATCCAAATTAATACTATTAGATCGGGACTCCGTTATGCTATCGCGAGCCCAGGCAAGACTTTCCGATTTCAAGGATAGAATATTTCCGATCGAAGCCAATTTCTCCGAAGTGGATCCGGAGTTTTTAAAGGAACATGGGATCTCAGGATCTCCCGATGGAATTCTTTTGGATCTGGGGATTTCCACATTTCATTTACTGCATGCGGGAAGGGGATTTAGCTTTAGAGAGAATGAACCTTTGGATATGAGATTGTCATCCTCGGGAGGAATCTCCGCAGAAGATGTGATCAACACATATCCTGAAAAAGCTTTGAGCAAGATCTTTTATGAATATGGCGAGGAACGTTGGACCAAGAAGATCGTAGAAGCGATCTTGGAGAGAAGGAGACATTCTCATATAGGTTACTCCGGAGATTTGGCTCAACTCGTTTCAAGAGTGATTCCTAGAAAGTTTTGGCCTCCAGGAAAACATCCAGCCACTCGGGTCTTTCAGGCGCTGCGGATCGAAGTGAACCAGGAACTTCTACATATCGAAGTAGGTGTGAAGAAGTTGTTAGAAGTTCTCGCGCCCGGCGGGCTTATGCAAGTGATCTCCTTCCATTCTTTAGAAGATAGGATCACTAAGAATTTGTTTCGGGACTTTGCAAGGAATGGGGCCGCCAAGCTTCTGACCAAGAAGCCTGTGATTCCGGGAGATGAAGAAACTAAGGAAAATCCGGCATCCCGATCTGCAAAATTACGTGTCATACATAAGGCAGTTCCCACCGATATTGATATGGAGGAAGACGAGGAAGAAGAATGAGCCGCATCTCCGATTTTCTATCCAACAGAGTTTGGTCCGATCTGGGATTCTTATCTAGGGTTTTTATCTGGATCCTTCTTCCATTTTCCATTGTGCTATTATTCATTTGGCAAAACGTTCAGGTCGCAAGATTGAACCGAGAGATCGCGATCGCTTCTCAAGAAAAAGAAAAGTTATTAAAGAAGAATGACGACTTGAAGATCGGAATGGCTACCTATACTTCCGCAAGAAGGATAGAGGCCTTGTATAGAAAGACATATCATTATTTACCGATCACCGTAGGAGATCGAATTATTACGGTCACTCTTCCTCCCGAAAGAAACGAGGCTGAACTTGAAAATTTCAGAAGTCCTTGATCTTTTTCCGGAGATCAAACTAGAGGATCCCAAACCAAATACGGAGGAAGAAATTTCCTTCGTACGCACTGACTCCAGAAAGCTGAATGCTTCGGACCTTTTTTGCGTTCCATTATCTCTCGGCGAGAAAGGGATAGAATACGCGAAGAATTCGTCCTCCCGTTTTGTTCTGATCTCAAATACATTCGAGATTTCTAAATTAGAAAATAAAGTTTTATTGAAGTCGTCTGTCGATCCGGAAAGTCTCGCGGGGCCGATCGCCTCCAGGATCTTAGGCGACCCTTCTTCTAAGATGAAAGTGATCGGAGTTACCGGAACGAACGGAAAAACCTCTCTCACTCATATTCTTGCGTTTCTTGGAGAATCTCAAGGAAAGTCCTGCGGGATTATAGGAACCACAGGAGTGAAGTTTAAAGGTAGAGTAGTCGACACAGGTTACACGACTCCAGATCCAGCAAGCTTACAGGAAATCTTGCTAGAGATGTCCAAGGACGGAGTAGAATACGTATTTATAGAAACTAGTTCTCACGGATTAAAATTAGGACGCACCAACGGGATCCGATTCAAGGCTGGGATCTTCTCCAATCTTACCCAAGATCATTTGGATTTTCATCCAAGCATGCAGGATTATTTAGAGAGTAAGGCACTTCTATTCTCTTCCTTAAGTTCGTACGAGAACACATTCGGAGTCTTTGATTCTGAGGCGCCTGGAGGCAAAGACTTCGCTTCTATTCTTCCAAAGATTGCACCTAATCTTCCTGTGTTCGCGTTAGGTAGCGGAGAAGGGGAGATCTCCGTTCAAGATCCGAATTTCTCTTTGGAAAGGACGGTATACAATATCGATCTTCCTTCTACTTGGAAAGGAAATACGGAAGTAGTTACGAATCTATTAGGAGGTTTTAATATTCGAAATACCGCCTTAGCTTTTGTGACCTCTCTTGCTCTCGGATGGGAAAAGGAGAAGTTACTTTCTTCTCTGAAGAGCATTCCTCAGATCCCAGGTAGATTTCAAATTTATTATAGTCCGGACAAGACACGAATGGCAGTGGTGGATTATGCTCATACTCCGGACGCACTCGAAAATATTTTAAGAAGTATCCGAGAGTCGAGACCTAAGGAGCTCATCGCTCTCTTCGGTTGTGGAGGAGATAGGGACAGGACCAAGCGTCCTAAGATGGGAAAGATCGCCCAAGATCTCGCGGATAAGGTCATCCTTACTTCCGATAATCCCAGAACGGAAAGTCCCGAATCCATCTTGGATGATATACAAGAAGGTTTTACTGGAGGGTATCTTCCTTTCTTAAGGGAGGCAGACAGAGCAGCCGCAATTCGCTTCGGGATCTCGGCTTTGGCAGAAGGAGCCTGTCTTCTTGTTGCAGGAAAGGGACACGAGGACTACCAGATCATCGGGAAAGAAAAAAGACATTTTGATGATGGGGAAGAGATCCGTAAGGCTTTCGATTCAGAGCAAAAGTAAGTTCCCTGTCAAAAAATTTGCCTAGGTTCCCGGCAACTCGTCGATAGAAAAAGAGAAAGCAGTTCGATCCGTTTTTTACGTTTACGAGAACCGACGCCGATCGATCCTGTCTTCATCCAATCCCTATGTTCTATTTTATCTACGAACAATTTTCCCAAGATCTAGATTCCTTAAGAATTTTCAGCTATGTTACGGTTCGCGCTTTAATGGCGGGACTGACTTCTATGTTCCTCACCTTTTGGTTTGGGGGAAGGGTAATCCATTTCTTGCATGGATTAAAGTTCAGAGAGAGTGTAAGGGATGATGGACCAAAGTCCCACAGCGCTAAATCCGGAACTCCCACTATGGGCGGATTGATGATAGTAGGAGCCTTGGTTCTTTCGGTTTGTCTTTGGGGAAATCTAAGAAACCTGAACACACTACTTCTGTTAGTCTGCGCTATTTCTTTTTCTACACTTGGCTTCGTGGATGATTACATGAAGTCGGTAAAGAAGATCAAAGGAGGAATGAGAGCTAGAACTAAGTTCTTAGTCTCCGTAGTTCTTGCTACTGTCTTTTGCGGAGTGTTCTTATTCTATACCGGAGAGGCTCCAAAGGGTTCCTCTGGAAAAATATTATTCCATCTTACGGATCTGTTCCTGCCGTTCGTAAAGGGGCCTGTATTAGCATTGGGTCTTTTCGCAATTCCATTTTCGATTTTAGTAATATTAGGATCTTCTCATGGAGTGAACCTGACAGACGGTTTAGATGGTTTGGCCGGTGGAACTGCAGGAATCGTAGTTGCTACTCTTGCTCTCATCGCATACGTTTCCGGAACTCCGGTTGCTGCGAATTATCTAAATATTCCTTATTTGCCTCATGCTCATGAATACAGTGTATTCTTGGCAGCTCTTACCGGAGCATTGATCGGCTTTCTTTGGTTTAATAGTCATCCTGCTCAGATCTTTATGGGAGACACTGGCTCTCTTTTTCTAGGTGCTACCATCGGTCTGACTTGCGTGATGTTGAAGAAGGAGATACTTCTCGTAATCTTGGGCGGTATCTTTGTGGCAGAATCTTTGTCTGTGATCTTACAGGTTGGTTCTTTCAAGCTCACTCAAAAGAGGATCTTTAAGATGGCACCTCTCCACCATCATTTTGAGTTGGCCGGAGTTCCGGAGACAAAGGTAGTGATCCGATTCTGGATCGCGGCAATCATTCTTGCTATCATCTCCTTATCCAGTTTGAAAATACAATGAGAGGCATCGGGAGAAAATTCAAAGAATTTTGGGAGTCTCCCGATTCTCCTTTCGATCTCTTCTTAATCGTTTCGGTTTTCTTTCTTCTTCTCTTCGGGATCGGAGTTATGTATTCCAGTTCCTCCATTACTGCCTGGAGGGACTTTCAAGATTCTGAATATTTTCTAAAAAAGCAAGTCGCCTGGGCAGTGATAGGCCTTGTAGTGTTCCTATTCTTTGCAAATTTTCCTTACCAAAAGTTAGAAAGATTCGCTTTGGCGGGAATGATCACTAGCGTGCTTTTGTTGATCCTAGTTTTTATTCCTGGGATAGGTAGATCTGTAGGAACTTATTACGGAAGAAATTTCCATAGATGGATCGGGATTGGTCCGTACCAATTGCAACCTTCGGAAATTGCTAAACTTGCCGTAGTCATTTATCTTTCTTCGTTAATCGTAAAATTGAAATTGAAAGAGAATCGTGATCCTAAGAAATTTATACTTCCTGCAGTTCTTCTTCTTGCCGTTTTGGTTTTGATTTTAGCAGAGCCTGCTTTCGGGACCACCATGGAGATCTTATTCGTGGTGATCGCATTCGTATTCTTATTCGGTTTTCCGATTCGAAATCTATTATTAGTCGGACTCGTATCTCTTCCCTTAGCTTATGTATTGGTAAGCCAGGTAGGATATCGTAGAAAGAGAATGGAAGTCTGGTTGGATCCGTACAGATTTCGTTATGATGAGGGTCACCAGTTAGTGACTTCTTTTAGAGCATTCTTGGACGGTGGCTGGTTCGGGAATAAATTAGCCAGCGGATATGCACATAGGTATCTAACGTATAGTCATACAGACTTCGTGCTCGCTACTTATGTAGAAGACTTCGGTTTTATCGGGTTTTTGTTTTTCTTTCTCCTGGTCTTAACACTTTTAACGAGAACCTATGTATTATTGAAAAGGGTCCAGGATCCATTCGGTTTCTATCTAGGAGCAGGATTGCTCTTTATATTAGGTACCCAGTTCATTATTAATAGTTATGTGGTAACCGGTCTTCTCCCTATCACCGGGATCAGTCTACCTTTTATGAGCTATGGAGGATCTTCTCTACTAGTTGTCTTGGCCTCTTTCGGAATTCTTGTCAATATAACTAGACGTGAAAACCTAGGCGTATGAGATCCGTTTTAATTGCAGCAGGAGGAACCGGTGGACATATATCTCCAGGGGTGGCTCTTGCGGAAAGTCTCGTAGAAAATAAAGAGGCTTTCGGAATCCAAAAAGTTTACCTTCATTCACTGATTCGTAATAAAGATAATCCGGATCTAAAGCAGGCTCCTTGCGAAGTGGTCTGGCATAATACTCCTTCTCTTTCCGGAAATATTCTCTTATTGCCTTTTCGATATGTGTTCCAATTGATCCGCTCTTGGATTACATTCAGTAAACTAGAAGTGGATGCTATAATCGGAATGGGCGGATATTCCAGCGTGCCTGCACTTCTATACGCTGTCCTCTTCGGAAAGAAGCTCTATCTTTGCGAACAGAATTGCATTCCCGGAAAAGTGAACCGTATCTTCTTTAGATTCGCAGACAAGGTATCTTTCAGTTTTCCTCCGAAAGATACAAAGCTTTCCTGCCAATGGGAGATTCTCGGAAATCCTCTTAGATCCAAGACTGTTCCTAAGCTCGCTCTCAAATTCAGCGAGAAGTGGGACCCTAAGAAGAAGAAACAATTTAACGTTTTAGTAATGGGTGGTTCCCAAGGTGCAAGACAGATCAATAATATTGTCGTAAGCCTGATGAAGCACGAAGTGATCCAAGAAAGATTCAGATTCAGAATGCTGACCGGGACTGCTCTGTACGACGAGGTTTCTAAAAAGACAAAGGCCGCAGATCTGATCTCTTATTCGGATAATATGGCTGAACATTATGAGTGGGCCAATTTGGTCGTGGCTCGTTCTGGTTCCGGTGTTCTGTCCGAATGTGCCGCATACGCTCTTCCTATGGTTTTAATCCCGTATCCGTTTGCAAAAGACGACCATCAGACTGCCAACGCAAAGTATATGGAAGCGAACGGAGCTGCCGCTCTTTTGGAACAAAGAGACGAAGACGAAAGCAAGCTATTCCGTATCTTGGATGAGTTTGCCGAAAATCCTGAACTATTAAATGAAATGTCCATTAAGTCTTTAGAATGCTCGCATGTGGAAGCTTCGCTGGAAACGGCTAGATTCTTTTTCGAGAGCAAAATTTGATGTCCGAAGCTTCTCTTGAAAGAGCATTAGGATTTTCTAAACCATTTTTTCTAGGGATCGGGGGATCCGGAATGTCTAGTCTGGCGCATATATTGTCGGACGCAGGCCTCTCTGTGACCGGATATGATGGCAAAAAAAGTCAGGTAACCGAGACATTAGAAAAGAAGGGAGTCCGAATCTTCTCTTCTTTATCTGAGATCCCGGACGAAGAGATTTATGACGCCGCAATTTATTCCTCCGCAATTCGTTTAGACTCTCATCCCATCGCCTCTCATTTTAAGAAGAAGGGGATCCGATTCTTTCATCGCTCCGAAGTTCTGCATTCTTGCTTTCAGCATCTGACTTGTATCGCGGTAGCAGGGTCTCACGGAAAGACTACTACCACTGCGATGACGGCTCATATACTCAATGATCTAGGATATTCTCCTTCTCTGATGGTAGGAGGAGATGTTGCATTTTTAGGAGGGATCGGAGGAAGATTCTCTCAGGGAAAATTCGGAGTATTCGAATCGGATGAATCAGACGGAACCTTTTTAAAACATAAGGCCGAGTTCAGGATCCTCACGAATATAGATGAGGACCATTTAGATTTTTATAAAACGAGAGAAAAGCTACTTAACGCTTTTGCGGAATTCATTACCAATACAAGCGGAAAGATCGTTTTAGATTTGGATAATATAGGCATCCAAGACTGTCTTTCTCAGATACAAGATAAGACTCGGATTGTAGGGTTTACCCAGGTTTCGGAAGAAGATTGGAATTCGCAAGGCATCAACGGTCGCCATGCGGATTTGGGCCTTGATCAGTTAGTATATTATAAAATAGTAAATAAATTCCTAATATTCAGGATTGGCAAAGAGGAATTTTCTTTTTCGTCCAGATTTCCGGGTAGGCATTATCTAACGAATTCCTTGGCGGCAGTTTTGGCCACTCAGTGTGTAGGAGTTCCTGCTGATCAGGCTGCCAGATCGGTTTCTCAATATGCAGGTGTGAAGAGAAGGTTAGAGTATATCGGAAGCAAGCATGGAGTCGAGATATATGACGATTACGGACATCATCCCACTGAGGTGAAGGCAGTTCTATCTTCGGTAAGAGAGCTTTCTCAGGGGTCAGGAAAGGCAGTCATTCTATTTCAACCGCATCGATATACTCGCACCCAGAATTTGTATAAGGATTTTGCAGAAAGTTTAGATCTAGGAGAAACAGTTTTACTTCTTCCTATCTATTCTGCTGGAGAAGATCCGATTTCAGGAGTTTCTTCAGAGCTCATTGCAAACGAAATGAAGAAGAAGCCGAACTTGCTGTCCGGAAACTTAAAATCAGATATACCCATTTTGAAAAAGATTCTCTCTCCGGGAGATGTGTTCGTGAGTTTAGGCGCTGGAAATGTAAGAGATTGGGGATTGGAATTCTTAAATTCCTAAGATTTACTTTGGAAATAAATTTCTTAGTTCGTGGATCGACTACATAGAAAGCAAGAATGAGCTTTCAAAAAGTATTGGACGAAAGCGTAAATAGGGTCAAATTGACCGGGAGATTCTTCTGATCGTCTGATGAAATTAGTTATCAATATTCCATGCTATAATGAAGAAAAGACTCTTCCTTTAGTTCTCTCCGAAATTCCTAAAAAGATCCCAGGTATCAAAACTATAGAAGTTCAGATCGTAGACGATGGTTCTAAGGATCGCACTTCTGAAATTGCTTTGAAATATGGATGCAAGCTCATCGCTCATAAAAGGAATTTGGGTCTAGGGCGGGCGTTCAAGTCCGGAGTTGAGGCGGCCTTATCTAGAGGCGCGGATATTTTCGTAAATACGGATGCGGACAATCAGTATCCTTCTTCTTATATTCCTGACTTGATCCGAGGAGTGATGGAAGGCACTTCCGATATAGTGATCGGGAACCGTGTTCCTTGGAAGGTGGAATATTTTTCTCCTTTAAAGAAAGTGCTGCAGTGGTTCGGAAATTTTATCGTTCGCAATCTGATCGGGACGGATGTGCCGGATACCGTATCCGGATTCAGAGCTTATTCGAGGGAAAGTCTTCTTCGCTTAAACGTTACTACTAAGTTTTCCTATGTTTTAGATACGATCGTGCAAGCAGTGAAAATGGATCTTGGAGTTTCTTCTATCCCGATCCATACAAATCCTCCAACTAGAAAATCAAGGTTGTTCAAGAATATCTTCCAACATATGTGGAAGTCCGGAACTTCACTCATTCGTCTATTGATCATTCATAGACCTTTTTATTTTTTCGGATTACTTGCTTCGATTTCCTTTTTACCTGCGTTAGCGATCGCGGTCCGTTTCTTGGTTTTCTTTTCTATGGGAGAAGGGCAGGGTCATGTGCAGTCTTTATTGTTTGCAGTGGTCTTAGTCATTCTTTCCGGCTTATTTATTATATCGGGGATCTTGGCATTCTTGACCGGGATGAATCGAAAGTTTTTGGAAGAAACACTTTATCTGCAAAGAAAAAGAGAGTATTTCAAGAAAAACGGATAAAAGGAGATCAATTCAATGACATCCGTCCGCAATTTCTTTGTTTCCTATTCTTATTGGATCGTACCTCTTTTATTTTTGGCCAATGTGATCTCTACTGTTCCTTTGGATAAGGGCTTCAATTCCGATTCTGGACTGAAGTTGCTGCAAACTAGAGGGATCTTATCGAGCGGCATACACAAGCAAGAAGTGTTTTATCCGGGAAAGGATGTAGATCCTGATTATTCCTTTAATCTATATAAAGATTTCTTAATTAAAACTGCGGACGGACGAATTTTCGGTCAGTACTCTTGGTTATTCTCCTGTATTTCTGCGCCTATCCTCGCACTTCTCGGGACTGGAGCCTTGGTTCCCTTTTGTATCCTACTCTATTTGTTCTCGGTGCTTTCCTTCGAATTGATCTATAAGCCAAGTAAGTTTACAGTATTCTTTGCCTTGCTCTGCACTCCCATTCTGCTCTATTCATTGGAATATAGTGAAAATACTCTGTTTTTACTTTTAAGCGCCTTAGGAGTTTCGATCTACTTTAAAGATTCTGAATTGAATTTAAAGTATTCGGAGTTGTTCCTTTCCGGAGCGTTGATTGCCCTTCCGGTTTGGCTTCGCTTGGAACCTTTGATCTTTATTCCTATTTTTGGGCTTTCCATCTTGCTCGTGAGAAATCGAGAGATCCTCTCTCTAAGGTTTTGGAAAGAGAACCTTGCATTAGCCTCCGGGATATTGCTCTCCGCCGGTTCCTTTTTACTTTATAATTCTATAATGTATGGGAATATTCTTGGACCGAGGTTTGCAGCGAGCGGAAAGAATGTTTGGGACTTGGGGATCAAACTCAAGCAGATGTTTGTTCTATTCTTCTTCGGGTATTGGAAGCTTGGCTATTTCGGTTATATGCCACTACTTCTTTGGGTTTTTATCTCTCAGCTTGGTAAGTTCAAGACGCTTAGTCCAAGAGTCAAATTGCTTGTTACATTAAATTTAATTTATATACCTTGTATTAGCTTTCTTGTGGGAACCGAAGCCTTCGTGAACTGGGGACCCAGATATCTGGCTCTTGCTCTTTTTCCTTCTTTGATGGTCTTGGACGATTGGTATTTGAGAACATTTCAATCCGGATTTCCTAAGTTGAAGTTGGTAGCTTTAGTTTTATTAACCTCCGTTTCTTTATGGGCCACGGTCAAGGGATTCCAGATGATCCGCGCCTCTTATAAGCAGATAGGAGGGATTTCCAAAGAGCTTAACGATCTAAACCCGGATTATGTGATTACCGGAAGCCAATTGATCTCGGGGCATTTCGGCAAATTGGTGATGACCAAGCCTTGCTTTTTGGTCTACTCCGAAGCGGACGTGAATGTGCTAACCGATCGCATCTTTGCCAAAGAAAAAGATAAGACGATTCTATTCTTAGTCTCTAAGCATGAGATGAAGGACGTAGAAGAGAAGTTAGAAAGTGGCGGTTCCGATTCATTCTTTTCTCTTTTAAAGAAGGCGACCCCTCATGTGCTGAACTATACGAATCTTTCTGCCGAAGAAAATCAAAAGATCATTCGTATCTTGAAAGAGAAGGCAAAATCTTCGGAAGAAAAAGAAGCCAGAGATTATTTTGCGTATTTATTTAAGACTTAAGAAAGCTTCTGTTCTTAAAGGCCAGTGCAACTAAGAATACAGCCCCATCTCCGATCGTAGTAATAAATCTTAATACGATGCTCAAGCCTATTGCGATTCCCGGATCGTATTTTGAGGAGAGGCTTGCAATGATAACCGCTTCTCTTACTCCTAACCCGGCAGGCGCTCCGGGAGCCAAGTATCCAAGTATCCAAGACCAAGCGAATGCAGTTGTTAAAAAGAATATATTGCTTTCCGAATATTGAAAAATCGTCTTTGCAATAATATCTAGAATGATCCCCAGATTTACGAAGGTAAATACATAGAGAAGTGCAGCGATTGATAATGCGGAAAAATTAGGAATTCTTAATGGATTTCCACCGGCCAGCTTTTCTAATTTCCCTTTTGCAAATTTATTTGCGAGAAGTATTAGAATCTTAGGAAGAAACAAGGCTCCTAAGCATATTACTACCATTTGCAGGATAAAACCTCTAGAATCATTTAGATTCGCAAACTCATAGGCAAAAAAACCGACCAGGCTAATCGAGATTCCGATGACAGCCAGAAGAATCGACTCCATCAGAATCGTTTGCAATGTGATCGCAGCCGGGATCTTTTTCTCATTTGCAATAGCGACTCTTCCGATATGTTGTCCAACGTTTCCAGGGAGGTATTTTCCGAATTGAGCCAAGCATACGATATGAATGGATTCCTTCACGGAAATTGTAACCCCATAATCCCTTAATAGAACATGCCAGATCAATCCTCCCGCCAATATATTCAAAGAATATAAGAATACGGAGCCGATGGAACCGAATAGGGAGATCGAATTCCAATGGATTTGAGGAAGGTTCTTATAGTTAACGAAAATATAATAAACGAAAAATGAAAACGCCAACAAAAGAAAGGCGAAAGTCGAGATCTTTTTGATGGATTTGATGCTCATGGATTATTTGGATTTCTTTTTGCAGACAAAGATCAATGTGGCGATCCAAGGATTGAATAGCAAAAAGAAGAAACGCGGGAGCGTTGCAATGAATTTTACGATTGGATTCTTGGCTTCTACTTCTCCGTAGATTCGGATTGCGTCTATAGTCACTTCTTGGACTTCATATCCCGATTTTTGCAAGATCTCGAACGCGCCGTTTCTGGATAGAGGAAGGCAGTCGTAGAACTTTCCTTTTCCGGTTAGTTTCACATAAAGATCCGATAAGAATCTTGGGAACCAACTGAGCAAAGGCAATCTGTAATGCGGTTCTATAATTCTCCATCGATTCGGAACGGCCAAATACAGGATTCCGTCCTTCTTCAACACTCTATAGATTTCGGAGAGGTGATCTAATTGGCTCGTATAATCCCCAACATGCTCGATCACATGGTTTGAGACCGCTAGATCGAAATATCCGTCGGAGAAAGGTAGCTTAGTACCGGACACCAATTTGAAATTTATATTCTCTTTGGTTTGCCTTTGATCGTTTACATCGATTGCATTTACTTTCGAAAAGATCTTCGTAAAATAAGCAGCGATAAAACCGGAGCCTGTTCCTACTTCTAGAAAATTTCCGGTCTTACTCGGCCCGAATCTTTCTACGATCACATGGATCTTCTTTGCCTTCTTGTATCTGGAGTCTTCATCCAGGATCGCGTGAGGCTTTCGTTCTCTAGTTTCTTTTTCCATGTCTCGGTCCTAGATCAGGATTCTAATAGTTCTGAAAATTTTCGGATCAATTCTTTGGGGGAGTAGATCTCTCTGGTAGCTTTTGCAGACGACTCTATCCATTTCTTGCGATCCGCTTCGGACTGCTTGAGTATCTCATTTATTTTTTGGACCCAGGCTTCTGGCTGGTTTGGAGGCGCTTGGTATCCAGTGATCCCGTTTTGGACAGCGTCAGATAAACCCTCTAGGTCGCTTGCGAGTAGTCTGCATCCTACGGAAGAAGCTTCAATGGCAACTAACCCGAAGCCTTCTTTGTCCTTTCCTCCGGGGATCTCTATATTGGGCATGACTACTAAAGAACTTGTACGAATATAATTTACGATCTGATCGCTCGGAACAGCGCCCAAATACACCACTCTCGGAAGAGAGATTAATTCTTTCGCATATTCGGGATCCATAATGTTTCCCGAAACGAAGAATAAGACGTCCTGCTTTATGGAAGGAAGAACTTCTTTAGCAAACCAGAGGGATCCTTTTCTCGCAATCAAACGTCCGAAATAGAAGATAGGGTATTTGCATTCTGAGTATTTTTCGGGAACGACGAATTCTTTCGGGATCTGAGAAGTAAACCCTTGGCTCGGTAATGTGGGAACTACAATCGCAATATTCTTAAACCCTTTCTCGACTGCGATCATTTGTGTGGACTTGGAGATCGCAACGATCTTGGAGAATACATTCTGAACCAAAGAAATGAAACCGATCACGAATCCATAGATAAAAGGTAAAAACCCCGGACGATTGGCATATACTAGATCCAATCCGTAAAATACCGAGATCCTGTTACCTTTCGGGTTTACTAAGGCATGAGCGAGAGCAGCAGGAAAGATCAGAGTATCTGTAAAAACTACTTTGGAAAATTTTCTTCCTCTAAAGAAGCAATAAAGAGTGATCTTTAAGATGAATAGAGCGAGAGATAAAAGGGAAGGAGGCCTTCCGTTCGGTTTTCCTGGTAAGGCAAGCAGGGTTATATCATATTTTTCTAATAATCCGGAATAGAGTTCGTAAGAATATGTTTCCATTCCTCCTACTGCAGGTGGCCATTTTCTGGAAACGAATAATAAGTTTGGCTTGGACAATGGATTTCTACTTAGATTGGATTTAAAAGGGTATTAGAGTAATACTTTGAGGTCTTGGGATTCCATCAAGATTTTAATCGAACGCTTTCTCCGGATGTTCTCCTACATAATTCCAATGTCCCATTTTTCTGTCCTGCCTAGGATCGGTCTTTCCGTAGAGATGCAGAGTGTATCTTGGATCAGAGAGATATTTCTCCCAAGCTTGGGAGCCTGGCAGATAATTCTGCCCCAATATATTCTTCATGGAAGAAGGTTGGGAATGGATCTTGTTCGGAAAAGGAAGACCGGTTAACGTTCTCAATTGCAATTCGAACTGAGAGATATCTGCGGAATTCTGGCTGAAGTGTCCGGAATTATGAGGCCTGGGAGCGAATTCGTTTAATACTACCTTCTCTCCTTTAATGAAAAACTCGAGTCCAAAGACTCCGATATAATTGATTCCTTCTGCAAGAGTCTCTGCTGCACGGACCATTTCTTTCGTGAGCTTTTCTGAAAAATTTCCGGGATGGATAGTGAGATCTAAGATATGATTCTTATGAATATTCTCGGAAGGTGGAAAGGAAAGCATTCTTCCATCCTGATCCCTAGCAAGGATCACTGAGGCTTCTTTGTCGAACTCGAACCATTCTTCTAAGATTAGATCCAACGGTCCTTGCCCAAGAGATCCTACCCAGGCTCTAAACTCTTCTCTTGTCTTGAATTTTGTCTGACCTTTGCCGTCGTAACCGAAGGAAGAAGTTTTTAATACTGCGGGGAATTTGCAGGTTTCCGCTGCATGGCTCGCTTCCGATTTGTTTGTGATCGGAAAAAAAGGCACTGTGGGAAGTCCAAGTTGTGCGAACTGGTTTTTTTCTCTAATCCTGTGCTGTGCAATGCGAATGCAGTCCGGACTCGGAAAAACAGGAAGTGAATTTTCTTTTGCATACTTAGAAATGAAATTCAACTCACCACCAGGAACATTTTCAAATTCGAATGTAAGTGCTTCTACAGATTTTAGAAAATTTAATAGAGTAGTTTCATCCTCATAAGGAGCAACGATCTCTTCTGCGCCAGCAAGAGAGGCTGGGCTATTTCTTTCCGGAGAATATACTGAAACCTTGTAACCCATGCGAATCGCTTCTTGCGCGAACATCCTTCCGAGTTGTCCGGAACCCATTACTCCCAAGCGTGAGGGAGGAAGTAAAACTTTCTTCATATCAGATCTTTGTTTTTGGACAAGGCTTCTTCTCTAATATCGGTTCTATATTTTTCTAATTTCTGGGAGAGAGATTCGTCTTTTAAGGAAAGAATTCTTGCAGCAAGTAGCCCTGCATTTTTTGCTCCTGCAGTTCCGATAGCAAGAGTTCCCACAGGAACTCCTCCAGGCATCTGAACGATGGAGAGAAGACTATCCATTCCTGATAGAGCCTTGCTTTGCACTGGAACACCTAATACGGGTAACGTGGTCAAGGAGGCGACCATTCCAGGAAGATGAGCCGCTCCTCCTGCACCCGCGATAATGACTTCGAAGCCTTTGGATCTTGCGGACTTTGCGAAGTCCACCATGAGTTCGGGAGATCTATGTGCGGAGACGATCTCTTTATGGCATTCGATCCCGAATTCTTTTAGAATGGTCACTGCTTCCTTCATGGTTTCCCAATCGGAACTACTACCCATAATCACGGCCACTTTGGTTTGCACGCTATCAAAGTCCATCGAACCTGGTCCGAGGGCAAGTCCGAAACTGATTTAAGGAACGGTTATTGTGGAATTTAAGGCCTCTACGGCTCTCTCTAATTTCATTCCTCTAGATGCCTTGGCTAGAAGATAAGAGCCTGCAGGTACTTCTTTGCGAACTGTTTCTATTAGAAGTTTCAATCCTTCTTCGTCTCCTGGAAAGGAGAAGGAAGGCAGGTCTTGCTTTGCTTTCTTTCGAAAGGACTTCAGTGCGTGCGCCGATTCTTTTCCATACAAGAAAATCCCTTTGCAATTAGATAAGGAGGCCGCGAATTCTCCTATCTCCGTATGGAATTTTTGGGAATAATTTCCGACTTCCTTCATGTCTCCGAGCACTGCGTAGAATCCATCCTCAGCACTGATCTGGGAGCAGGCCTCTAAGGAAGAAAGCATGGACTCTCGATTCGCATTATACGTATCATTTAGGATCTTATAGTTTCCGATCTGCAGATCCAATCTCTTGTCAGAAGATCTGAAATTTTGGATCCCTTCTTGGATCCAATTTGTAGGAGTTTTTATTTCTTCCAACAGAGAGATACAAAGAGCGAGGTTCTCTAATAATCGGATTCCGGGAAGATTCCAATCCAAGGTCTTATCTAAAAAAGAGATCTTAAATCCGTTTCGGTTGGTTTCTATAATATCTATTCTTTTCTGAAGTGGAACTGATTTGAATTTGATCCCATAACGGAGACTTCTACGCTTTAGGAAATTCTTATATTCTCCCGTTTCCGGATAAAAGAGTATTCCTGGCTTGAACATTCCTTCTAATATCTCCGACTTTGCCTTTGCGACTCCTTTGCGAGAGCCAAGCATCTCTATATGAGCCGTGCCTATCGTAGTAATGATGGAATAATCCGGCCTTGCCATCTTGGTCAGCCTTGCAATTTCGCCTTTATGGTTCATTCCCATCTCACAGACCACATATCTTGTCTTAGGTCCGATGCGAAATAGAGTGAAAGGAACTCCTATCTCATTATTATAATTCTTTTCAGTCACGATCATAGAATCTTCTAAAGGAGAAAGACAAGAAGCTAAGATCTCTTTGGTAGTAGTCTTTCCACTAGAGCCTGTGACTGCGATCACGATCGGATTGAATCTGGATCTATGAAATTCTCCTAACTTTCCGAGAGCAAGTAATGTGTCCTTTACCTGGATCGCCTTACGCTTTTCGAGATCGGAAAGAGTTTCTAGGATCGGATGATCCTTCTCGCATAGAAAATAACTTGCTCCTCTGTTCAATGCATCCGCAATGAAATCATGTCCGTCCCGATTTCCTCTTAAAGGAACGAATAATGAATTCGGCTCTGCCATAGAAGAAGCGGTTGTGATGCTCAGGATCTGCTCTTCCACTTGGAAAGAAAACTCGGATGGACTTTGGAGTATTCTTCGAACAGTTTCCGGATCGTATTGGAATGGAGCTTTCATCCAACCCAGGTTCTTCTTCCCTAAAATACTGGCAGTCTATTTTTAAAAATTCCTCTTGCAGACTTCTCCAATTCGGATCTTGTATGCGAGATGCGGAAATCTACGGTAGTTTTGATCGGGCTAGGCAGGATTGCTTCTTCCTTAGAAAAAGATCCGTATCGAAACAAGCCATGTACTCATGCTGGAGTCTTATTCTCCGGATGGGGAAAAAAGAATTTTCAGTTTATAGGTGGGATCGAGCCGAATGCCGACAAGCGTGACTCCTTCTCCAAGCAATGGAAATTATCCCCAGAGCTTTTGCATGAGGATTGGGAAGATTGGAAGAAGTTCAAGCAAATCCCTGACCTTGCTATTATCTCTAGTCCGTCCGAATCTCATTATAGAAATGCGTTGGATTGTATCGAGTTCGGCATTCAAAACCTTCTTATAGAAAAGCCTGTTTGTGAGACCTTCGTTCAAGCCAAAGACTTGGACAAGTTCGCAAGAAAAAAAGGGGTTCGAATTTGGGTGAATCACGAGAGAAGATACCATCCCAAATATGCCTGGGCCAAGTCTGTCATTGAATCCGGAAAGTACGGAGAGGTTCGGACCATTCGCGCTTCCGTTTTGACTTCTGCCTTGGCGCCCGGAAGAGCGTATAAGGGAAGGACAGGACCATTATTCCATGATGGAACTCATGCTGTGGATCTGATCTATTGGTTGCTTGGAAAACCGGACAGAGTGCGTTCTTCTCTCACTCGTCGAAAAGGGATCCCGGTAGAGGATCGAGCAGTTGCCTTTTTGGAATATAAGTCGGGACCGATCGTCTTTTTGGAAGCAGGCGGAGCTAGAGATTACTTTCAATTCGAAATGGATATCATGACGGAGAAGGCAAGGATCCTTCTTTCCAACGATGGAATGAAACTGTTCGAATCCCGTCCTTCCCGCATATACAAGGGATTTAATAGTTTGACGGAAGTCTCATTTCCCGAAAAATCATTCCTCGGATCAAATCCGTTCGAGAATCTATATTCGTCGATTCGCAAAGTGCTTACTGGCAAGTCCGAAAGTATGACGGGAGATATCAGCGAGAATCTAAATATCATGGAACTCTTGCATCGGATCAAAACGAAGGCAGAGATCCAAACGGTTTCCGAGATTTAAAAAGGCATGTCCAAAAGTTCTCCCAGCACCGGCAACCAGCTTCCCAAATATTCCGCGAGAGGAAGATATTATCGAGGCAGCTTCTTTCTTTGGAAGAAGATACTCGGTCTATTCTGGTATTATAAATTTGTAAGATTGTTCCTTTCTTCCAAAACGAGAGAAGAAAGAGAGAATGAATTCTTTCGTAACCTTGGCTTCGAATGCAGGGACTTCTTTCTGAAAATGGGAGGAGTCTATGTGAAGCTAGGTCAGTATCTAGCAAGCCTCTCTCATCTTTTTCCGGAAAGTTTTACGGAACCTTTGCAGGACCTGCAAGATAGAGTTCCCGCTCATCCATTCTTAGAGATCAGAGAAAGATTTAAGAAAGAATTCGGGAAAGATATCGCAGAAGTATTTCCTGATATTTCAGAAGAACCTTTGGCTTCGGCGTCGATTGCCCAGGTGCATTCCGCCACATACAAGGGTGAGAAAGTTGCGGTTAAGATACTTTATCCTGGGATCGAAGAAGTTATCTCCAAGGATCTAAAGGCAGTTCGTAAATTCCTAAAAAGGATCAACCGTTATCTAGTCAGCTTTGATTTTAAAGTGGTTCATAAGGAAATTGCAAAGTTAGTCGGAAGAGAAACAGATCTGCGTTTGGAAGCGGAGTCTATGGATAGAATGGCACGCTATTTCGCAGAAGAGCCGGACTATGTATTTCCTAAGAACGTTCCTGAATGGAGCGGCAAGAGCGTGTTAACTGCTCAGTTTATAGAAGGGATGCGAATCACTCAGGCTGCTTCTCTTAAAAAAGGACAGGCCAAGTCTCGCCCAGTGGATCTTCTCATCAGAGCTTATATCTTAATGATTTTTGAATATAGATTCTATCATGCGGATCCTCATCCCGGAAACATGATCTATACTCCCGATGAAAAGCTCTGCTTTATTGATTTTGGAGCAGTAGGGGAGATTCCTCCTAGCCAATCCGTCGCATTAAGAAAGATCATTCTATGTGCCATGGCAAAGGATTATCCTGCGGTAGTGGAGGCTTTAGACGAGCTAGGACTTATTTCTAAAAAAGCGGACCGGGATAAGTTAGAAGAAGTGGTTCGCTATTCCATGGAAAAGCTTTCTCGTTTTCTATCGGATACGGATTCATTCAAGAATATCAAGTTCGAGCAGATCCATACTCCAGAAGATCTGAAATTCTTAAAAGAGATCAATTCTAGTCTACGTGGTCTTTTGAGAATGGTGCAACTTCCCACTTCTCTTATTCCTTTAGAAAGAGTGCTGGGATTACTTGTAGGGATCACTGCCACATTGGATCCTTACAGGACAGTTTTGGATTATGGAGAGAAACCGTTCAAGGGACTGGTCTTTCAAGGTGAAAACCAATGGCAGAAGGTGCTTTTGCAAGAGGGAGGCATCTGGGGACAGGCAGTTTCCCTTCCTGGGGAATTATTACAGGCTGTTAAAAACTTAAACCGAGGAAAACAGGCATATAAGCTTCCGGATCTGGAGATCCATACAAAGAGAATGTATGCTTTAGGACACCAGATCATTTCCACTTCATTCATATTATTCGGGATACATTATGGAACGGATCGATTGGATAAGGGGATCGAATCTCACGCTATGATCGGATTCGGTGTTTCCATTTTCTTCGGAATCCTCCTTGCTCTATCCGTTATCAAAAATAAATTCAGCTCTAAAAGGAATCGTCAGTGAAATATTTCGAAAAGAAATTCTTAGAGGTATATCCGCCAGTATTCATCGTTAGCGTAGTTCTTGGAACCGTTATCGATCTTGTTACCAAATACATCGCCATCTTATATCTGAGACCTCATAGTCCGATCGAAGTCATCGGAGACTTCTTCCGTTTGACCCTGACATTCAACACTGGATTCGTGATGGGATTCTTTCAAGGATTCCCGAGAACATCTCTTGCGTTGACTGCGGTTGCCATTTTGGTCCTTATCGCATATCGCTGGAAGAATCCTGATTTGGGACATCCTGCCGGCTGGGCGCTTGTCATGGCAGGAGCGTTCGGGAATTTCATTGATAAGTTTTTTGTAAAATTGATCGGGATCGGAGCTGAGTTCGGCTTCATTCAAAATCCGTATGCAGGAAGATTTATCGGGGTCGTAGACTTTTTGGACTTCGACTGGCCGAACTGGTTGTTTATAGAAAGATGGCCTGCATTTAATTTCGCAGATTCCTGCGTAAGCGTAGGTCTAGTCATACTAATTCTAACGATGAAACTCGAAGAGGATAAGAAGTAACATTGAATCTCCTCCAACTTCCCATCTGGAAAAAGATCATTAAGAAGAAAGGGACCTCGAACCCAGAGATCATCCGTTTCTTAAGAGAGACTTCCGTTTTCGGAAAACTAAAACGCAGAACCTTGCATGAGATTGCAAGGCTCGTACACGTTAGGCAGTATTCGGAAGGGGAAGAAATTTTCCGACAAGGAGAGGCTGGAGCTGGCTTCTATATGATCTTCGATGGAAAGGTAGTGATCCGTTCCGTTAGAGACGGAGTGGAATTGGACTTGGCTCATTTGGATGAGCATTCCTTTTTTGGAGAGCTTTCTTTATTCTCCGAAGAAAGAAGGACTGCAACAGCAATCGCTCAGGAACCTTCTACTTTATTGGGATTCTTTCAACCGGACCTAAAGGAAATCATAGAGACCAAACCAAAGATCGGGATTGAGATCCTTCTTAGTCTTACAGGTGTGGTTGTAGAAAGGCTTCAAAAAACGAACCAACTATTAGAAAAAGCTTATTATAAGGGCAAGCAAAAGAATGCCTGAATCGACTAAGCCGCTATCCACGTACGTAATCCGTATCATCTTCTTCTTTTTAGTAGGAGCTGCGATCGTATTCTTCTCGATCGGTTTGCAGTTATTGATCGTACCGATAGCTCTTTCTTTGATCCTGTTTTATATATTCAACGGTGCGATCAACTATTTCGAGACCTTGGGTATTCCGAGAATCGTTTCCGTAGCAATCGTCATTATCTTGCTTTGCCTTCCTATTTACTGGTTTGCGACAGAGGTGGCTCCTCCAATCGTTTCGACCCTGCAGCCTATCATCAAAGATTGGAAACAGAGCATAGACGATGCTAAGTTCAAATATCTTATTGTGGGTCTGCAACTTAAGTTTAACGATTATCCCGCAAGCTGGGAAGAGACCATTCATCCTGAAGAATTGGTCAAGAATCTTGCAGAGATGATCCATGGACAGGTGAACGGCCTAGTTTCTGCGATTCCTACTTTGTTGGGATATTTAGTCGTTACTCCTCTATTCACTTTCTTATTCCTTCTGAACGGGAATGGAGTGTATAAGAATCTGGTGAGCCTTGTTCCGAATCGATACTTTGAGATGACTCTAATGGTCACTGCAAAGATCAACGAGCAGATCACAAATTATCTACGTAGCTTGGTGATCCAGAGTTTGATCATTACTGCAGTCTCTATGGTCGGCTTCTATATAATCGGATTAAAATATTTTTATATATTCGCTCTATTCGTAGGGATCGCGAATTCGATTCCTTATTTGGGTCCCATCATAGGAATGGCTCCTCCGCTTTTCATGACATTGACCCAAGGAGCGAATATCTTCTCTCCGAATGGAATCAATGATGGAATGGGAATGTATGAGCTTATGGTCGCTATCTTTGTTGTGATCTTGATCGCTCAGGCTGTGGACAATTTCTTTGTGCAGCCTGTGATCATCTCGGATGCGGTTTCTTTGCATCCGGTGATCGTTGTAGGAGCAGTCACAGTAGGTGGAAGTTTGTTAGGGATCGCAGGAATGCTAGTCGCAGTTCCAGCTGCCGCTATTCTTAAGGTTACGATCGCCTCACTCTATCGATCCATGAAGGATCATAGACTTTTATAATTTATATAAGAGTTAAATGATTCACTATTTAAGTTTAGCGATACTCGCAAAAACTAATTATGGGTCCAAATATAAGGCAGACTAGAAGTAGATCCGGTGCAACCTCCTTTAGAGCCAATTTCAGAACGAATTTTTAAAGCCGCAGATTCCGAGGGAAGTACTGAGACAAAATACGGGGACCAACTTTTTTTCCGAGACGTATCCGTTTTTATACCCAAACAAAGATAAATGGTATTTCCAACTTTGGCATCAATCGTAAGAAATTGTACCTCTTCGGAAAGATCATGAAAATCAAAATAGCCCCTGGAAGTCACAGGATACGGCTGCACTTCTAATTTATAAGTGCCTTGCGGAATCAAAAAATCATGGGAAAGATCCTCTGACATTTTTTTCCCATCGATCGATAGGATTTTCATTTCAAAACTTCTCACAAAGACCGTTTCGGATTTGGGAATTTTTTTATCGAAAAATACGGAGTCTATGCGATGGAATCCGCAACCTTCAAAAATCAAAAATACGCCGATCAGACTGGCGAATAAGTAATAAACCATATTATCCTATTATTCTGCTCCTACTCCCAAATATACTCTTACCTTTTCGGATTCGTATCGTTCTTTCGCGTTCATATCCGGGAATAGTTTAGAAAAAACGAATGCAACAATAAAGGCAAGACTCATGGATACGATGGCCGGATTCTTGAGAGGAAAAATTGCCTCCTTGAATTTAAACACATCTACCCAAACCGTAGGACTTAGGATGATAAATGCGGTGGCGGAAATAGATCCGACTAAAATGGACCAAACTCCTCCCATCGTGCTGAATCCTCTCCATAAAATAGACAAGAACAAAGCCGGAAAATTTCCACTTGCAGCGATCGCAAATGCTAGGCCTACCATAAATGCAACGTTTTGATCTTTGAATAGAATGCCCAAGAGAATGCTAACAATACTAAATACTACGGTAGCTTTCTTTGCGACAGAGACTTGTTTTTCTTCGCTTGCCTTTCCTTCCGTAAAAACATTGAAGTAAAGATCATGGGAGATGGTGGACGCTGCCGCTAAAGTAAGTCCAGCGACCACTGCTAAGATAGTAGCAAAGGCTACTGCCGCAATGAATCCTAAGAAAGGTGTTCCTCCCAATAATTCAGCGAGAAGGGCCGCTGCCATATTTCCTCCCTTGTCTATTCCTGCGATCTGCTCTCTACCGATGAGCACAGCAGCAGCAAAACCTACAATAGGAATGATAATATAGAAATATCCGATGAATGTAGTGGCGTATGCTACTGATTTTCTGGCTTCTTTTGCGTCGGGAACTGTATAGAATCTCATTAGAATATGAGGTAAACCTAATAGACCAAACATAAGAGCGAGTCCTAAAGAAACTGCATCGATCGGATTGGCGACCAGTCCTCCCGGTTCTAAGGCTGCCCTTCCGAATTTACTTTCTACTCCTCCATAAAGATTTTCTAAACTAAATCCGAATACGGATAAAGAAAGGATCACTAAAAGAGTTACTCCGAAAAGAAGAAGGCAGGCTTTGATGATCTGAACCCAGGTGGTCGCGATCATTCCTCCGAATAAAACATAGAGAAGCATGACCCCGCCTACGATCACAACTGCTACCTCGTAAGAAAGTCCAAACATTAAATTGATTAGCTTTCCTGAACCTACGATCTGAGCGATGGAGTAGGTGATTGTGACTAAAATTCCTCCGATAGAGGCAACGATACGAATTGGCTTTTGCTTCAGTCGAAATGCCAATACGTCTGCGAATGTATACTTTCCAAGATTTCTAAGAGGCTCTGCGAGTAGGAACATGAGAGCTGGCCAACCAACGAGCCAGCCTACTGCATAAATGATTCCGTCGTATCCTTTCAAAGCAACCATTCCTGAAATTCCCAAAAAGGAAGCCGCAGACATGAAATCTCCTGAGAGGGCCAAACCGTTTTGAAAACCTGTGATGGATCTTCCTGCTGCATAGAACTCGCTGGAACTCTTGGTTTTTTTGGCGGCCCAATATGTGATCCCTAAGGTAAGAACTACGAATAGAAAGAAGAAAGCGACTGAGATAAAATTAGGTTGTCCTAATGCGGATTCCATTATCTTCCTCCTTCTAATTTGGATTTAAGTGCATCTACTTCTTTGTCGTAGACTCGGTTCGCCCAAATCACATAGATAAAGGTTAAAATCCAAGAGAGAACAATCACTCCCGCTCCGGCGATTAACCCGAAGTTGGCGAACTGGCCTATCCTTTCTACAACCCATTCTTTCTTAAGGGCGATGATTAGGATAAAGCCGTAGTAGTTGGCAAAAAGTAAAAATAATAATAGAAAGCTAACGATCCATCTGGTCCGAACTAATTTTTTAAATTCGGGAGACTCGATCAATTCATGGGCTTTAGATTTCATCCCTATTGTCCTCCAAGAATGCAATCCAGGAGAATAAGATAGGAGGAAGTTGTTGCAAGGAAAAAAAGATCTTTCTAGGAATTCTAAAATAGGCCGTTAATGCCGTTGATGTTCACTGTCTTGATGATCTCTTTCTCTTGTTCCGTTTCCGCAACCTTCCAGGTAACTCCGGTCGGAGTGGAGAGAAGACTTCTGCCAATTCTCTTCTTGCCGAAAGGAGTTCCATAACCGGAGGATCGAATGAGAAAGATCCCATATTTCAAGGAAAGGTCCGCATAGTCTTTTAGATCTTGTGAATAATTCGAGCCATTCTCAGAGACTGCATCCAAATGAAAGGCGAGATTGACTCTATCCGATCTCAATCTGTCCAATCTTGCAGCATCATTGATCTCTTTACCTGCAAAGATCCCAAAACGAAATCCTCCCAAGATCAAAGAGTCTTCTCCATTTCCTGGAACTGCGGGAGAGTCTTCGGAAGAAAGTGATTTTACGTCGTACCAATCCACTAACACTACGTTTTGCACGATCGGAACAGAAAGACGAAGTTGACCTTCGTCATCCCTTCTGAACATTGCTCCACCTAGGATTGCGCCTTTATAAACTTCGGAAACTGCGAAGACTTCGTCCAAGAAAGATTTGGATCTAGAAGCGAGAGACTCGGGAGAACCGTTTCCTCCTCCCGGAAAATACAAAGGAAGAATTAAAAAATCAGATTTCTCTTTGGAAAGTTTCGATCTTTGTTCCGGAGAGACGGGTTGGGAAAGATCCTTTTGGAAAAGGGTTATTTTTACAGACGACACTCTTTACCTGCGAATGTGATTTAATCAGAGAGTATGGACGGGTCCACACCGAAATTATCGTCCGTTTCGCCTTCAGGATTCGGTTCCAGGATTTCTCCCTCAGGAACGTTACTCTGCATTTTAATGCCGAATTCCTTCTCCATTTCCTCAGGAGAAAGTTCCGGCACTCCACCGAAAAGATCTCCGTTCTCGAGACGTTCAGCGAGGGCAAGTGCGAAGCAATAAGATTCCATAATACATTGCTTAATCGGTTTCTTATTCAACCTCTTTTTGGCTTCCATAAGATCGAAAGTCATCAAAGCTTCCATATTCGTAACGATCTCTTTTTTGCCCTTCATATCTGCGATCAATTTGGAGAGAAGTTCTGCGCTTTTCTGAAGGAAATCTTTTGCCGTCACTCTCACGTTACGCGATTGTTGGCTTCTTTTCGTTTCAAGGGCAGAAGTTTTCTTGGAAGCTTCGATATAATTCGCGCCTGGATTCTTGAGATGGGTGTCCAATTCCTTGTAATATTGGTCGTAGATACGGAATTGCTCGTGGATCGCTCTCGTGGTTTCGTAAAGATCGATCATCTTCTCCCGATAGTCCATTTTGGAGCCGGCGACTATGGTAGGTTTAAGGTCGATCTTCTTCGTAGTCATTACGAAGGAATATTCCTCGTCGAACTCTCTAAAGAATAGCCAGGTAAGAAGAGCCTTATCTCCGGATGGAATGAGCTCGTGCTCTCCTCTTGCATCATGACGCTTTCTGAGCTGATCCAAAGGAATGGATCTCATGAGTTTCAGGCCGTATTTCAGCTCCTTGCTCAATCCTTCTTCAGGATCCACAGGTTTTTCTTCAGGAGCCTCTTCGGTTTCTTCCTCGTCTACATGGGCCCCACCGGAGATTTCGTCTAACTCTTCTCCCTGCTTTCTTTGGCCTAGTTTCTCTTCTGGAAGGATACCTAAGACGGTTTCCATATAAGTGCTTAGAAGAGGGATATTCTTGTCCTCACTTCTCAAAATAGCAAGATAAAGCTTATCGAAAATACTTCCGTAAAGAGCATCAAACTCTTGTAGGGCTCTTTTTCGTTTTGTATTATAAACAGAAGAAGGTTTGCCTTCTAGTTTTTCTAAGGCCTGGTAACCTAGGCTGACAGCCTTGACATAGGAACCCTGAAAAGGATACATATAATAAAGTTTTTTGAAGATAGAATAGAGAGGTTGTCTAACTCTGCTGATGGAAACCGGCATATCGGGTGCTGCGTTATGCGTCTCTAATAACTGGTTCAATTCCACGTTATCGTAAACCTTATGCATTCTTCCCAATAGTTCTATGTATAGAGGATTTTGAGTGTCTAACTCTTTAGCGATCTTAGCCGCGTAGGCAGGATTTCCCAAAAGATCATTTCCTACAAAATTCATTTCCAAAATAGCTTTCTTGCCAGCGATATTCATCTCAGATAAGAAGCTAGGCAAAAGATCACTGGAAGAAAAAGACGTTACTCTAGACACCCAACACTTGAAGCGAACAGCCATGCGGTTGAAGAAATTTCCCATCTCCGCTTCCATCGCTTTTCTATCTATAAGAGGATTGATCTTAGGAGGAGCCTGCTTTATCGGAGGTTTTGCCGACTTAGAAGAAGAACCTTGTCTAGGATCTTTTCCGCCAGCTTGGCTTCTCTGTCCTTGGCGCACCTGAGGTTGTTCCCTCTGTTTGCGAATTGCTTCGTCCCGTTTTTTATCCTTGTCGGAGACTACCTTGCCCCCTGCGGATTGGAACTTATCGAACATTTCTCGACGGGCTTTATCGTCTAGATTATTGACCCCAATGCTCTTTTTAGTTTTATCGAATTCGGACATGGATTGGATACCTGGAAAACCGCTCTAATTGTATCCTGCCTGTCCGCCGAAATAAATCAACAAAGATACTTATTTCTTGACATACTCCCAATTCCTGGGCCTGTTATTTTCCCATGATTCTGAAAAGTCTCTCCCGAGAAAATCACCTGGTACTCTCGGTACAGGAAGATATCTTAATGGATAATTCCCGGGACTTTTACCTAGAATTCGAGGAGAGTATCAAGGGTGGTTACCCTCCAGTAGTGAGTTTTCATCTAGGCCTCGTAAAATTCATAGATTCGTCCGGGATCGGGATCATTATCAAGGTAAGAAATCAGATCAGGGACCATCGCGGTACAGTAAACATATTCGGGTTAAATAAGTCTCTGCATTCCGTTTTTAGGCTTTCCGGGCTGGATAGAATTGTAAATCTGTACACGATCGAAGAATTTCTGGAGAAATATCCCGACTTTAAGGAATTTCTGGCTTCGGAATGAACCGGAATCTCTTCGAAAAAGTTCCAACAAACAGAACATTCTAACCGGCAGCCCTGTAATGAATTTTTTACTCCCAAGCAAGATCGCAAAATATTCGGGAAAAATATTCCACGTTTTCGTAATTCTTCTAACATACGTTAGCTTTTCAGATTGTTCTGCTTATTATTTTCGAGATAAAGTATTTCGTTCGGAGAGCATGGGCTTCTTCACGATCGATAGTTCCGATATTCCCGATTTCGAATCCATTACAAAAACCAAATCTTTAGATCATCCGATTCAGATCGATTCCGCTCGGATCAAAGATTACTTCGGAAATTTAAGATACTCAAGACGTTCTACTATCGGTTACTTTAACGATTTCGTATTTTCGGATCATGAGTTGGATCTGTTGGCTCGGGATCTTCCTTTCGCGCTTAAGAATCTTCCTAAAGACAAGCTTCTTCTGATCGTGAGCAAATATGATGATACTCAATCCGTAATTTCCTTTGATGAGATCACAAGTTGCATCGTTTGGGCCGCAGAAGGAAGGTTGAATATCCTTTTCGGAAAGATCAAAAGAGAGCTGGTGGACAAGGATGTCGGTCTAGATTTCAATCGATGGACCAAGATAGACCTGATCCGTCTTTCTCATAGTTCTGATGGGACTGAGATCTCGGACGGAGAGACTGTGGATTTCGGGGTCGTGGATGGAATTCCGCTTCGTAGATGGGTTCTCTTTGATCAGAAGAATCCTGGCAAATACAAGTTCTTACCACGCAAGCAATACCAGCCTCTCAAGCTGACTGACGATAACGATCGCCCTTAAGATAGTTCTTTAGGCCCAAGCTATAAAGGCGGGCCAGTTTTGTTTTGTGATCGGTCTATTCAATGAGATATAGCACATTCGATTTCAAATACGACAACGATCTACTTTGGTGCTATTATCTTAGTATTTCTTTTCCCAATGCATATAATAAATCTCTTAATTTGACGATTGGCGAAATGGTTGAGGGGATTTATAAAATCGACTTAGATTCCAATTTAGAATGGATTAACGATTTTACGGGTTCTTATGAAGGGGTAATGGACGAATCCGACGGTTATTTGGATAATCCTAATTTTCTTGAAATTGAAATTAAGAAATCGATAAAACTTAAGATCGAATTTCATCCTGGAGATACATTATATTTTATTGATGGTTTTAAAATCGGTTGTACAGGCCCTCACTGGATGTTGTACGGTTTGACTTGGAGCGAACTTATCGATTTGACTGAGGGCGCAACCGATGAAGGCTTATTGTTTTGGCTACTATTGCCGATAGCCGGCATATCAAATGAGGACGATCTTATCGAAGTTAAGAAAGTCTTGTATGAAAAGATTAAGGTTTTTGCTGCCATTGCTTCAAATAAAGAAGTCTTCAATCTTATCGATACTATTGTCGCCGGTTTGCAGATTGAAAACGGATTCTCGGAGGTTGACGGGATCGGTATCGTCTGCAATCAAGCAAATAGTTTTCGAAATATAAGAAATGATAATAGAAACAGTATAATTCAATTTAACAAACTATTATCCACATCAAAAGCATAATATACTAATCTTCTGAGTATTCGGATATACTTAAGGAATCAATAGATTATTAAGACTTAGTTTTAATTTATACTGCTTCCGCGCAACGTTTGCAAAGTCCGTTCTTTCTTTCCTCAGCAGGATGTCTCCAGCAGCGAGGACATTCCTCGTCTTTCGGTTTGACCACGCGAACGAAGAATTTCTCATCCGAATATTCGGAAAGAAGTTCTCGGTCAGACTTCTCGAAGCCTACCTGAGAAACTGTAAATACAAGTTCCAAAACATCTAAGGAGAAGTCTTTCTTTAACCCGCTTTCTGATTTTGCGGAAAGTTCTACAGCGGCTTCTAAGGATTTTCCTAATTTACCCGCTTGTCTTGCAAGTTCCAAACTCTTATGGACAGTTTCTCTTGCTGCAAGTGCTTCTTCGAATTTAGATTCTAATTCCTTATTTCTATAAGAAGAAAGATCCGGGAATTCTTCCAAGAAGACGGATTCTTTTTTGCCGTTCTCCTTCCAAACTTCTTCTGTAGTGAAGCTTAGGATAGGAGCAGAGTAGATGCAAAGAGTCTCTAATATTTTTTGTAAAGCTGTAGAAGAAGATCTTCTTGTCTTAGAATCTCTTCGATCGCAGTACATTCTATCTCGAATCATTTCGAAATAATCCTGAGAAAGAGTAACAGTACAGAATAGTAGAAGTTTCTGATATACTTGGTGAAACTGATAGTTCTCGTAATGGGACTTTAGTTCTTCCGAGAGATGAGATAGTCTAGAGAGATAGTATTTATCCACTTCTTCCAATTCGGAAAGCTCCAGATTTTGAGCTTGGGTATGACCGGAAAGATTTCCCAAAAGATAACGGAATGTATTTCTAATCTTGCGATAATTATCCGCAATGATCTTCATTCCTTCTTTTCCTACTCGAACATCATCTCTGAAATCCTGGGAGCTGACCCAGAGTCTGAGAATATCTGCGCCATAAACATTGATAATATCAGTAGTAGGATCGATCCCGTTGCCGAGAGACTTGGACATGGCTCTTCCTTGCTCGTCCAAAACATAACCGTGAGTAAGAACTGCCTTGTAAGGGGGAAGGGAACGCAATGCCATTGACGGCCAAAGACTGGACTGGAACCAACCTCTGTGCTGATCGGAACCTTCTAAATAAAGATCCGCAGGAGGTTCGGAAGCTCTTTCTTTCAATACTGCAAAGTTGGAAACTCCCGAATCGAACCATACGTCTAGAATATCTCTTCCCTTTCTGAAAGAAGTAGATCCGCATTTAGAACATTTCGTATCAGGTGGAAGAAGTGATTCTGCAGGTTCGCTGTACCAGATCTCGATCCCTTTCTCTCTTACTAATTCGGTGAAGAACTTTACGGATTTTGCATCTAGATGCGTCTCGCTGCAGGACTCGCAGGAGAATGCAGGTATAGGAACTCCCCAGTTTCTTTGGCGAGAAAGACACCAATCCGGTCTAGTCTCCACCATGGAGCGTATTCTGGAAATTCCCCAGTTCGGGATCCAACTTACCTTGTCGATTGCCTCTAAAGATTTTTCTCTGAGACCTTGGTAATCAATTTGAAAGAACCATTGAGGGGTCGCTCTGAAGATCAGAGGCTTCTTGCTTCTCCAGCTATGAGGATAACTATGTTCGAACTCTGAGTAATGGACTAATAGACCTTTCTCTTTCAGTAGTTCTACGATCTTAGGATTCGCATCCCAGACCTTGATCCCTTTCATCATAGGGAACTCGTCTGTATATCTACCGTAATCGTCTACCGGAGAATAAGGTTCCAATCCGGCTGCGAGTCCCACCTTATAGTCGTCTTGTCCATGACCAGGTGCAGTATGAACTGCCCCGGTTCCCGCATCCAGGGTCACATGTTCACCGAATAAAGGAATGGAATCCTGATCCAAGAAAGGATGTCTGAAAGTAAGCTTGGCGATCTCTTCTGTCGAAATTGCTTCTGACTTAGTCAATTGGATCTCGGCAGCTTTTTCTACAGCTTCTTTTAGGCCGTCCGCAATGAGTAAAAGATCACCGTTAGACGCCTTGTAATAGGAATAAGAGAACTTAGGATTAAAACTGATCGCTAAATTTGCAGGAAGTGTCCAAGGAGTAGTCGTCCAGATTAGGCAGTATTTTCCTGCCTGTCCTTTAACAGGAAACTTCACATAGATAGACGGAGATTTATGAGGATAGTATTCTATCTCGGCTTCTGCATGAGCAGTTGCGAGCTCTATACACCAATATACCGGTTTCTTGCCTCGGTATACATAACCTTTTTCGAATAGACTTCCGAAGACTTCTACGATCTTGGCCTCAAAATCCGGGCTCATGGTCTTGTAGATTCTTCCTTCTTCCCAGAAACAGAGGAAACGAGAAAGGTCTCCGCTTTGTTTCTTTACGAATTCTTCGGCGTATTCTCTACAAAGTTTTCTTAATTCTTCTGGGCCGGTTTCTCTCGCCTTCTTCCCTAAATTTTTAAGTACTTGCACTTCGATAGGAAGACCATGACAGTCCCAACCCGGGATCATGTCGGTATAATATCCCGCGAAGAATTTGGATTTCACCACAAGATCTTTTAGGATCTTGTTAAGTGCGTGGCCTGTATGAAAATTACCGTTAGCGTATGGAGGCCCGTCATGAAGAAGAAATTCCGGACGACCTTTTCTCTTCTCCTTCATTTTATGAAGGATCTTTTCCGAATGCCAGATTTTGATCTGCTCAGGCTCTCTCGTAGCGAGGCCGGCCTTCATAGGAAATTCGGTTTGAGGGAGGATGACTGTATTCGAGTACGGGTTCTTCTTATCTTCTTCTTTCATATTTGATTAAAATTCTAACTTCAGTTTAGGAAGCAGCTTTCTTGCAGCTTCTACTTGAGAAGGCTTCAGTCCTGTTTCCTTAAAGATGATCATTCTGAGCTTAGGATGACTTGCAAGAGAGCTCAAATTCTTGGGCATAGATTCTATCTTTCTGTTTCTCGCCAGATCTAAAACTTCTAGATGAGTGATCTTAAGAACAGTGTCCACGTCCGCTTCGTTGAATATGATCTTGTTCGAATCCAAGTAAACAGCTTCTATAGGAGTGCCTATCAATTGCAGAGGGATCGTCTCGAAATCGTTATTCCCCGCAAAGAAAAACTTCAGCTTGGGAAGTTTTTGGAAGGAATCTGGAAGTTTATCAATATCATTCCCGTAAATATTCAAATATTCTAAACTACTCCAATCTCCGGTATTTTCCGGAAGAGAAGTAAGTTCGTTCATTCTGAGATCCAGCCATTTCAGATTCGGGAATGTAAATAGAACCGGAGGAATCTGGCCCATCTTTCCGAGGCCAAGATCTAGCTTATCTATAATAGAAGGATTTTTGGCCGCGGTTTCTAAGATCTCCTGAGGAGATCTTCTGCAATCCGCAGAGAATACATAGGCAAGAATGAGTAGGGGGAATAGCTGCTTTTTATTGAACATTATTTGAATACTTCCCTAAGTCCTAATTCGTAAGGTTCGCGCAATTGTGACTCGTTCAATTGGATCGCATAATCTTGGATGGATAGCTCAGGAGTTTCCTCTACGCTTCCTATAGAATGGAATTCTAATCCTTTAGATTTTACGAAATTACGAATGCTTTCTTCATTCTTAGACTCATAGCCGATTAAAACGCTCGCGGAGCTTTCTCCAAAAAGAGTCAGGTCTTTTCTGGATTGGCGGATCGAGTTCAAGTTTGCTTTGATCCCGAAGCCTGAGAGAAGAACTAACTTTGCGAGTGCTAAGGCAATTCCTCCTAAGGATAAGTCTTTTGCGAAGGAGAGCTCTCCTTTCTTTCTGAGAGAAACCAATGTTTCTAATAATGACTTTTCGTCGGAGAGTTCGAATTTAGGGATCTCACCTTGAACCGTTCCTAAGAACAATTTCTGGTATTCGCTTCCGCCTAAGCTTGGCTGGAATTTTCCGATGAGGGCTAATTTTAATCCTGCTTTTTTAGGAGCGGCCCAAACTGCATCCTTTTGGTTCTCCAATATTCCGACCATGCCTATGGTAGGAGTGGGGAAGATCGGTCCTTCTGGAGATTCGTTGTAGAAGGAAACATTTCCTCCTGTTACCGGTAATCCTAGATATCTGCAAGCATCTCCCATTCCTCGTACACATTCAGAAAACATATAATAGTTTTCTGGAATATACGGATTGGCAAAGTTCAGATTGTTTGTGACTCCTAACGGCTCTGCTCCAGTCACTGCCACATTTCTCGCAGCCTCACAAACCGCAAATGCAGCGCCTTTATAAGGATCCAGATAGGTGAACCTGGAATTGCAATCGGTTGCGGTGGCCAAGGCCATATTCGTATTCGGAATAGCGGAAAGACCTCCGTCTGCTCCAGGTCCGATCAGTTTAACGAGACCAACTTCGGTATCGTACTGCTCTATGATAGGTCTGCGAGAAGATATATTCCAAGAATTTAATAGTTTTAAGAGGGTAGGAGTCAGTTTTCCTTCTTCCAGATCGGGAGAAGAATCCAAGGTCCATTTGCTTACCTTATCCAAATATTCAGGTCGCTTTGTATCTCTTACATAGCGAGGGGCTCCCCCACCGAGGACTAAGCACTCTGCAGGGATTTTTGCCTTCAAGTTCCCATCTTTATAAACTTCTAATAGACCTGTGTCCGTGACCTCTCCGATCTGGACCGCATTTAGATTCCATTTTTTGAATATAGAAATTAACTCTTCTTCTTTCCCTTTTTGAGGAATTACGAGCATTCTTTCTTGGCTTTCGGAGAGCATTGCTTCATAAGCATTCATTCCGGTTTCGCGGAAAGGAACCAGATCCAAGTTGATCTTCATTCCTGTATTTCCCTTCGCGCTCATCTCGGAAGTTGCACAGGAAATTCCTGCTGCGCCCATGTCCTGGATCCCAACCAACAGCTTTTTTTGAATAGCTTCGAGAGAAGCTTCCATTAGAAGTTTTTCCATGAATGGATCGCCCACTTGCACGGCGGAACGTTTGGACTCGGATTCTTTTGTTAGGTCCTTGGATGCGAAAGAAGCTCCATGGATTCCATCTCTTCCTGTAGTAGATCCTACGATAAAGACAGAGTTACCTACCTTTCCTCCAGTGGTCGCGCTTGCCATCTGATCATGTTGTACGATCCCTACGGTCATTGCATTTACGAGAGGGTTCTTAGAGAAACATTCGTCTATGAATAGTTCTCCTCCTGAGACTGCGATCCCTAGAGAGTTACCGTAATCTCCGATCCCTTTTACTGCTCGGGATAATAAGTATTTATTGCGAGGCTCGTCCGGATTCCCAAAGCGAAGAGAGTTCAAAGAGACAATTGGTCTTGCTCCCATGGTGAATATATCTCTCATGATCCCGCCCACTCCAGTGGCTGCGCCTTGGTAAGGCTCAACTGCGGTAGGGTGGTTATGGCTTTCTATTTTGAAGACAACTGCGAGCCCTTGGCCTATGTCCATAGCGCCTGCATTCTCTTCGCCCGCTTGGGCCAGAAGCTTGTCCGATTTTGTAGGAAGAGTTTTTAATTGAAGAATAGAATTCTTGTACGAGCAATGTTCCGACCACATTGCGGAGAAGATCCCGAGTTCGGTGGAGTTAGGAACCCGGTCTAGAATTTCCTGGATTTTGGTAAATTCTTCTGACGTGAGTCCGTGTTCGAGTGCATCTTGGAGGGAAACGGATTCTTTTTCCATTACGGGACCAGTTTTTCTCGCTTAGGCCCCACTGAAAACTATTTTAGGGAGAAGAGAACCCTTATAGCAAGGATTCGACATGCTGGATCTGACCGGAAAATGTCCGCTTTCCGATCAGATCAGCCTGATATGCATCAACCGAGTAACTTGTAGATCGCCATGTAGAATGGGACCGCTCCAAAAATGGCACCAATGATCCATTTTGTTTGGCTATGGATCGCACCATGTATTTCGGAGATTTCCTTTCTGACTTTGCCCACTTCTTCCAATATTCTTCGTTCGAATTTTTCTAACAATAATTCTGTCATAGTCTTGTTTTCAAACCTCTCCATTTTTTGTACATACTCTTCGAGATCTTCTGTAGCTTCCTGTCCAAGTATTTCCCGGAGCTTTTTGGAAGGTCTCGGTATCAATTCTAATCCCATTTTATTCTCCCTTCTGGTTCGTATTCAAGCTTTTCAGGTATTCACCCCATCACTTTGCTCCTATTTTTTTCCATTTTAGAATAAAATATTATTCTAATGTGAATCTATATTTCGCGGAATATTTGTTCCAAAAAATTTTCTGAAAGGAAAATTGTTTTCTGAAATTTTTACCTTTGAGCAAGGCGTGTTTGGAGAAGGTAGATCGATAAAAAGAAGAGAAAGATTATTTTGAAAAGAAAAAGATGAGAAAGAAGAAGTTCCAGGGCGGCATGCGCCTGGATAACTTCTCCCATAAATTCAAATATTATAATAGTTCCTTCTATAATACAAAAGAGGTCTTTTAGAATCGTCAGAGCTTGCGTGCATCACTCTTCCGATCACTACGGTATGATCTCCTCCGTCTACTTGCTTTTCTAATTGGCATTCGATTCGAGAAAGACTTCCTTTCAGATAGGGAACTCCGTTATGACCTAGATCGCAGCTTAGCTTTTGAATGAGCTCATGCTTGTCTATTTTTCCGGAAGCGAATTGGTTGGAGAGATCTTCTTGTTCTCCGGACAGAATATTCACAGTGAATTGTCCTGAAGCAAGAAGAGGGTCGTGGCTGGAAATATTCTTTTGCAAACTAAATAGAACAAGAGGAGGATCCAAGGAAAGAGCACTGAAGCTGCTCACAGTCAACCCTCCCGATCTTGTAGTATCAGAGTAAGTCACAACCGTAACACCGGAAGCAAAATGAGAGAGTGCGTTTTTAAATTCGTCAGGGCTCAAGGACATAAGGAGTAGATAGTTCTTGGACAGGATTTGTAAAGAGGAATTGAAAGAATTTTTCCGATTTTACAAATCCTTCTACTTAAAGTGCACTTAAGCTTTCGCGATATCTGCCCAAGGTTTTTCTTTTTCCAATTGTCCTGCCAAACGGAAGAGAATATCTTCTCTCGCTCTCTTTGCAGTGAAAAGCATTCCGATCGGTAGACCGAGTTTCGTTCTGGAAAGAGGAACCGACATGGAAGGCTGTCCTGTTAAATTCGCCAATTGAGTGAATGGTGTTCTTGCTAGGTTTTTTTCGACCAGTTGATCCACCATTCCGGTAGCTAAAAGCAATTTGCCAGTCCCAAGTCTGCCTATGATCTGCATTGCGATTTCTTCATATAGTTTGGGAGCGAGCTCTCCTATCTTCGCAGGAGGCTCTGCAGTTGTCGGAGTCAGATATAGATCATAAGATCCTAAGAAGTCCTCAGAGATGTATGCGGCCTCATCCCAGAATCGGATGGTGGAAACGAATTCTCCCGCACTAACAGATTTTCCTAATAATCCAAGGATCCAGCTAGTGGATTCCACATCACTCATCTTTGCCTTTCTGCCTAAGATCTTATCGAATTTGGCAATATCCGCTGCGACCTCGCCGAAATACATAGTTACGTATGCTTTTGCCAGTCTCTTTCCGTCTATATTCGGTGAAGCTTCTTCTAATTTATGCCCTAGGGATTTGAGAAGCTTTACTGTGTCGTGTAACGCATCGATATGATCTTGATTTACTGGAGTGCCTATCGGAGAAGTGAATGAATAAGCGATCTTTAATTTTCCGGGAGATTTCTTAATTTCGGAAAGATAAGAACCTTTATGTTTTTCTAAATGAAATGCTTCGGAGACACTAGTACCTGCGACTAGATCTAAGACTGCTGCGCTATCTCGGACCGTTTTTGTGAGAACATGATCCACTGAGGCGCCTTGCCAAACTCTACCTAAAGGATGAACTGGGACAATCCCTCGGCTAGGCTTCAAACCGAATAATCCGCAGTACGCAGCTGGGATTCGAATGGATCCTCCTCCATCGGAGCCTGTTGCAATCGTGCTCATTCCGGATGCAACTGCCGCAGCAGATCCTCCACTCGATCCACCTGGAGTTCTTTCCGGATCCCAAGGATTTCGAGTGGCTCCATGAGCCTTTGGTTCAGTGATTCCCATCAATGCGAATTCGGGAACATTCGTAGTACCTATAAAAAGAAATCCTGCCTTTCTGAGCCTGGAAACAAATTCACTATCCTTGGGAGCAATATAATTGAGGAGTGCCTTGGAACCGGAAGTGATCCTTTGTCCTTCTACTTCGTGTAACAAATCTTTGATTAAAAGAGGAACTCCGTAAAAAGGTCCCTTTGGAATTTTACCAGATCGTAATTGTTCTCTCGCCTTATCTAAGGTTTTTAGAACGACTGCATTTAGATCCGGATTGAACCTGTTAATCTTTGCTTCAGAAAAATCTAATAATTCTTTTGGTTGGATCTTCTTCTTTCTGACCAATTCGGAGAGTCCGATCGTATCGAAGGAATCGAAGGAATGTTTTAAAGGGGTCATAATTACCACCAGATATGAGTCTAATTGAGTTTAGGACCGGGTCGAAAGCCCAATCCCTAGGTTGAATTCCATTATAATGGGAACTATTCCACGTTTGAATGACTCTAAGGGACAGAGGCATAAACCGAGATCCGCTTGGGTCAAGGATAATCCCTTTGCCTGGGGAATTTTCATTTATAGAATCCAGGGGAAAATCAATATGGGCCTTATTGGTGCGTTCGGATGAATTCATATATAAAAAAATACAAACTCGGCTGGAGAGCCGGGCTGATTCTGGTTTTCAGTCTGAGCCTTTCTGTTCTCTCTGCCACCACGGAACTTGATCGTCAGTTCCTCGCCTCCGTAAAAGAGGGAGACCTGAAAAAGGTTGAGACACTACTCACTCAAGGGGCCGGCATAGATGCCAAAGACGACGAAGGTCGTACTGCTCTCATGCTTGCCGAAGGCGAAGATGTAGTAGAGTTCTTGATCAAGCACGGTGCGAATATCAACGCACAGGATGCGGATGGAAATTCAGTACTATTCTACAGATTGATCCCGGTTTTAAAAGTCAAGATCCCTGACATGGACGATCTAGCTGAGGCAAAACGTCTGATCGAATCCGGAGCTCTAGTAGAGTACATGGCCAGAAAGGGAGAAGATGCTCATCCGGTTTCTCTACTGAATATGGCCATTCGACACCAGTCTCTTTCTCTTGTGAAATTTCTGATCGAGAACGGAGCCAATCCGAATCATGATCCAGGTGGAGTCGAAGAATATCCTCTCTTTCTCGCAGTAGGCGGAGCTTCTGCACCTGCTAGTTTGCCGATCACAGAGTTTTTGTTGGCGAATGGTTCCAAAGCAGTCTTCACGAGTCGTCTCAAAGATGTTTCCACTCCTGTGGGAACAAAGCAAGTGGGAGCAAGAAACGCATTTCATTTTGCGACCGAATCCACTCAGACTGACGGAAAGATCTATGATGTTCTCGCAAAAGCAGGAACGAATATCAATCATCGAGATGCAGAAGGAAGAACTCCTCTCATGGAAGCTGCTCAAAGAAAGAACACTTCTGCAGCTTTGAAACTTCTTCAGCTCGGAGCGGATACTTCTGTAACGGATAACCAGTCAAAGACAGCCTTAGATCTGGCAAAAGAATATCATCTTGATGAATTAGAGCGAGTTTTGACAGAAAAACTTTCCGCAAAACCTCAGTGACTTAAACTCTTTAGTATACAGTTTTTGTATACTAACCTAATTTTCCACTATCTCATCTTTTTTCTTATTTCCTTTAACAGTTGTAAGGTTGTCACGGAGATAGGTCGTCATATTAACGCTATATAGGCGAAAATAGCGTACATGCGATTTTCTTTTCCGGATAGATTAAAATTTCCTTCCGAAGATTCGGGTTTAAGATCTAAGGGCAAGGCCTTAGGTCAATTCTTCACGCCTAGACCTCTTGCAAGACCAATGTTAGATTGGATTTCAGAAGAAGATCGTCTCTCTGATAAATGCAAAATCAAGATCTTAGATCCAGGAGCAGGCAAGGGAATCTTCTTAGAAGAATTTCATCGCTTATTTCCCGACGTGCATTCACAATTTTTCGGATGGGAGATTGATCCAGAGCTCTACGAAGAGTGCTCAAAAAATTTACAAGCCTCCGGGATTTCTGCCGAGGATCTATTTCTCTTTAGAGAAGACTTTCTTCATGCGGAGCCTAAGGAGCTATTCGATGTAATCCTATGCAATCCTCCCTACCTTCGATTGAGTCATTCTAAACTTGGGAAGAAACTTATTGAGGGATTTGAAGAGCAGATAAAAGCGGAGATTCCTGGGACTGCGAATCTGTACGTATTCTTCTTACTTCGTATACTAAAACTCTTAAGTCCGGGTGGAAGAGCTTCTGTTCTTGTTCCTTACGAATTCTTGAATGCAGGATACGGAGTTCCGATCAAGAAAGCGATTATAGAATCCGGCTTCTTACGCCGTATACTAATCTTAGATTCTTCTTGGTCCTTATTCTCAGGCGCAGTTACTTCTTCCTGTATACTGTTTCTTGAGAATTCAGTTCATCAAGAGGAAGGATTTCTCTGGTCAAGAGCCGAGGCTTCCTTTAATGAAAAAGAAAGTATTCGACTAACCGATCTAAAATGGAAGAAGATCAAGCTCCGAGCGGAGACGAAGTGGACCAGGCTTTTGCAAGAAGTAGGGTGCGAACCTGAAAATATAAAAAATGATGATAAAAATTCAACTAACAATAATTATGTGACTATGTCCAAAGGATCGCGTCCCGGCTGGGTCCCCATAAAAGAGTTCGGAAGTTTCAGAAGGGGAATCGCGACCGGAGACAACGGGTACTTCCTCCTCTCCGAAAAAGATGTAACCAACCTTTCTATCCCTCATTCTTTTCTTAGATCTTCCATTCCAAAAGCGCAATATGCTCTTTCTCCTTTCTTTACCGGGGATGATTGGGACATTTTGAAATCCCAAGGCGCAAAAGTATGGCTTTTGGACGCGAAGGAAGTTCCTAAAGAGGATCATTTAGACGGAATCAATCGATATTTAGAAGAAGGGATCAAGAGAGGAGTGCCTACTCGTTTTCTTCCTTCTAAGAGAAAGCCTTGGCATTCTCAGGAAAATCGAGGACCATGCAGGATACTTGCCACATCTTTTCATAGAGAAGAGGTTCGGTTCGTATTCAACCAAAGTCCTGCGGTCCATCTTACCTGCTTTCATGGATTTTCAGCCAAGCCGGAGTATTCTCACTTCGAAGAATTCTTGTTTGCCTATTTGATTACCCCTCATGTCAGAAAGGAATTGGAATCCAGAACAAGGGAATATGCGCAAGGCTTACGAAAGGTGGAGCCTGGAGATCTGAATTCTCTCATCGTACCTGATTTCAGAAAGTTGAAAGAATCCGAAAAAGAAAAGATAGAGAGACTCTTGCTGAATTATAGGATGATGATCCGCCCCTGGACTCCCGGAAGAAGGCAAAAAGGGGAGAAAGGAATAAAAAATCCCGAAGAAGAAGCGACTCTAAAGAAAATAGAGCAGGAATTCTTCCTCGGGATCTAAATTGAGCTATTTTAAGTTTTTGTAAAGCTTATCCAAAAGACGGACCAAGTCCTTTTTTTCTATTTCAGAAAATCCTTTGTATAGACCTGCCAGCAAAGATCTGGAGATCCCTAACATTACCGGGCGTATCGAGTAAGCCTTGCGGGTCAGCTGGAGATTTACGATCCTTTGGTCTTGCGCGTCTTTGACTCTTTCCACATAACCAAGATCTTGGAGTTTGTCGACAAGGGCAGTCAGAGTAGACTTATCCCGATCGATCATTCTCGCGATCTCCTGCATGGGGACTTTTTTGGACATTGCCAGAGCGAAGAGGATATCGGCGTGAGTGGTCGTGAGTTGACCTAGGCCTTTATCTTTTAACTCCGAGTTGAGTCTTCTGTGAAATTCATCTCTAATTCTAGATATAAGATATATTATTGTACGAGGATTCATGATTACCTACTTTTATTCGCCGATTAAGCGAATTGGTACAAATAGATAACTTCTCCCACGGCCGCAGCCTTAGGAGCACCCACTACCTCGAAGCTCAATTTTAGGGTCATTCTTGCAGTACCCTTTAGATCCTTGAGTTCCACTAGCTCTGCCTTTAGTTGGAGCTTTGAGCCTACTTTGACAGGATCTAGGAAACGGAGTTTTTCCATTCCGTAGTTGATTCCCATCTTAATATTGTTTAGCTCTAGTATCTGGCTGAGCAGATAAGGTGCGAGAGATAAGGTCAAATATCCGTGTGCAATCGTTGTTCCGAAGGGAGATTCTTTGGCTGCTCTAGCAGGATCTGTATGGATCCATTGGTGATCTAGAGTTGCTTCTGCAAATTTATCGATCTGAGCCTGAGTGATTTCATGGGGCTCGGAGACTCCCAACACTTTTCCTTCATGCGCTTGTAGTTCCGCAAAACTGGAGATAACTAGTTTAGGCATTATGATTCTTCCCTTCCGGATGGCCGGATTTCTGTATAGTTTTAGAGTAACCGGTTAAATAGTTTTGTCACCAACTTTTTGGTAAAAAGTAGAACGACTGTTCTGTTCGCCGGCAAAATTAATTCGCATTCGGATATTTCAAAAGAGATATCCTTGTTTTTTCGCTTTGCTATTAATTAGTAATACATACGAACAATCTAAAGCTTGCTCGTTTTATTTTACAAAAATATAAAGTCCTTAGTTTGTTTTTCACGAAAAGTAAAAAATAAAAATTATGACTGAATGTTACTTTATGAAAAGTTAACATAGTTTCTGCGCATAAGAATAGTTTTGTGCAAGGTTTAGAACGTTCGTTCTGTTTTTAATATACGTTCATTCCCTTTTTTAAAAACTTTGTTGAAATAGAATCTCATTTTAAAAAACGAAGCGGGCATTCCCCTTCTTCGCTTTTCAGATTTCAAAAGAGGGAAAAGTTTCAAGATCCGAGAAAAAATCCAAAATAGAAAATAATAGAATCTGGTCTTCCTCTCGTGTAAAAGGGCAGCGTTTGGGATTTTAGATTGACATAGTCCCCTGTGCGGGTTTCGATAGAAGTCAGATATGGGAAGTTCGCCAGAGCATCTAGGCCCCCTTCTGATTCAATTCCTACTGGGAGTAGGTTTCTCTGCTCTCATACTCGGTCTTGCCTTTCTTCTAAATCCGAAAAAACGATCCAAATCACATGACACCTTCGAGTGCGGAGTGCCGTATTACGGGGATGCCAAAGGACTTTTTAATATAAAGTTCTACTTGGTTGCGGTGCTTTTCATACTTTTCGATATCGAAGCCATTTTTCTTTTTCCATACGCGGTGAATTTGAGATCCTTTAAGGAAGCAGGGCTCGGGAGTTTTCTTCTCATCGAGATGTTTGTCTTCTTATTCACCCTGATTGTGGGATTGTATTATATTCGGAAGAAGGGAGCATTGGAATGGGATTAAACGAACAACTCAGCCAACCTGGGACCTCCTATGGAGATTCCTTCCAAATTGCGAGCGTAGAGTCCGTAGTCAATTGGGGCAGGAGCTTTTCTCTCTGGCCGTATCCTTTCGCGACAGCATGTTGCGGGATAGAATACATGAGTACTTCTTGTGCGGACTATGATATCGCGAGGTTCGGAGCAGAAAGACCTTCTTTCTCTCCTAGACAGGCAGATATGATCCTGGTGCTCGGGACCATTACGTATAAAATGGCTCCAGTTCTGAGAGAGATCTATGACCAACTCTCGGAACCAAAGTTTGTGATTAGCTACGGAGCTTGCGCTTCTTCAGGGGGAATGTTTCACGCGTACTCGGTTTTGCAAGGGATCGATAGAATCCTTCCTGTGGATCTGTATGTTCCAGGCTGTCCTCCTAGACCGGAAGCATTGTTAGATGCAGTGGTCAAACTCCAAGAAAAAGTAAAAACCCAGGGCTTGGAAGCCAGAAGGCAAGAAGTCATGGATAAGATCCGGGAAATGAACGAAAGAAACAAACCCCTGGTCGTCAGATGAAAGAAACAATCCAGAGTTTCCTTAAAGACAAGTTTCCTCATTTTATCTCAAAGGAAGAAGAGCTCCATTCCAATCTTCCTACTTTCTTCTTGAAACCGGAAGGGATCGTTCCAGTTCTCTCCGCTTTGAAAACTGCTCCCGGCATTGAACTGAATTATCTTAACGACCTGACCGCTATCGATTGGTTGGGAAAGAAGACTCCTCGTTTCGAGGTATGTTATCTTCTCCGCTCCGGAAACAAATCCTCTACAAAAGTGCAGTTCAGAGTTAGGCTCGAAGACGGAGAGGAAGTTCCAAGCATTCTCAGTATTTTTAAAGGCGCAAACTGGCCGGAAAGAGAGGTATATGATCTATTCGGGATCCGTTTTACAGGACATCCTAGAATGGATCGTTTGATCATGCCGGATAATTTCCAAGGCCATCCATTACGAAAAGATTATCCTTTAGAAGGTTTCGGTCAGGACTATCTGGTCGAGGATCTTCTTACCATCCATTTGAAGGAAGACATGGAGGGGCAACCATGACGGCTATGTACGAGAAAACGGCTGAGCATTTCAGCCTCAAGCAGAGACAATTGCCGGAAGGCCATCTGCTTGTGAATTTGGGTCCTTCTCACCCTTCTACTCATGGAATCTTGCAGAATGTGATCCAGCTCGATGGAGAGAGAGTGGTCGAAGCCGAATCAGTTATCGGATATGTGCATCGTAGCTTCGAAAAATTAGGAGAACGTTATACTTATAATCAGTTCCTAGTTTGCACGGACCGGATGAATTACGTATCCACTCCTTTGAATAATATCGGTTGGATCCTTGCTGTAGAAAAAATGCTAGGCATAGAAGTTCCCGACAAGGTGACTTACGTGAGAATGATCGTATCCGAACTTTCTCGCACCATGGACCATATTATTTGTAACGGGATCCTGGGAGTGGACCTGGGAGCATTCTCCGGGATGCTGCATTTATTCCATCATAGAGAGAATATCTACCAAGTTCTGGAAAAGCTAACCGGCGCCAGACTAACTACTACCTTCTGTCGTGTGGGTGGTTTAGAAAAAGATATTTATCCTGAATTCGAGAAGGATGTGAAAACCATCATCAAAGGACTTCGTCCTGCGATCGAAGAATTCCAAGACTTACTCGTGAATAATAGAATCTTTATGGATCGCACGGACGGGATCGGTGGGATCTCTGCAGAAGATGCTATCGCTTACGGTTATTCTGGTCCGAACCTGAGGGCCGCAGGAGTTCCTTGGGACATTCGCAAGGATGATCCGTATATGTTCTATGACAAGGTGGACTTTGATGTACCTGTTGGAGAGGACGGTTCCGTTCTACACAGGACTCTTGTTCGTATGGAAGAGATGAGACAATCTCTTCGTATCGTTGAGCAGCTTATTAATGGACTTCCATCAGGCGCTCATCATGCGGACATTCCTCATATCTATCTGCCTGAAAAATCCAAAGTGTATCATAATATGGAAGAGTTGATCTACCATTTCAAACTCATCATGCACGGGATCAAAGTTCCTCCGGGCGAATACTATATGGCAACCGAGGCAGCAAACGGCGAGCTTGGATTCTATATCGTTTCCGAAGGGGAGAAGTCTCCTTGGAGAGTGCATGTGCGCAGGCCTTGTTTCTGGTTCTATCAATCTTTTCCTGAATTAGTTAAGGGTTCTCTTCTTGCGGATACGGTTGCGACCATGAGTTCCATGAATGTGATCGCAGGGGAGTTGGATTGCTGATGTCGTATCGTTTTTCTCCCGAATCCGAATCTCGTCTGAACAAACTTCTAGAAATGTTCCCTGATAAGAGAAGTGTCATTCTTCCGGGACTATATCTTCTCCAAAAAGAATTGGGATACGTGGACAGAGAAGGAATGGAAGCCTTGGCTGAAAAGATAGGCTCTCCTATTTCTCTCGCTCAAATTTACGGGGTAGCTACCTTCTATACTCTCTATAATAAAAAACCGGTGGGCAAATTCCATATCCAGATCTGTGGCACTTCTAGTTGCTATATGAGAGGAAATGATAAGCTCGAAAAACATCTCTGCTCCAAGCTCGGGATAGAGACCGGCGGGACGACTCCAGATAAAAAATTCACTTTAGAAGAAGTAGAATGTCTGGGCGCATGTGGATACGCTCCCATGGTGCAGATCAACGAAACATATTACGAAAATTTAACGTTCGAAAAGATGGATCAGATCCTGAAAGATCTGAATTAGGAGGAATACGATGGCCGAAATGAAAATCCTCACCAAATATATAGACGATCCTCGCTCGAACGAACTGGAATTCTACGAATCAGTTCACGGATACGACGGGATGAAGAAAGCCCTGCAAATGGCTCCCGAAGAGATCGTGGATGTGGTCAAGAAATCAGGATTGAGGGGAAGGGGAGGCGCAGGCTTTCCTACTGGCTTAAAATGGTCCTTTATTCCCAAAGATATCCCTAAACCGAAATATTTGATCTGCAATGCGGACGAGGGCGAGCCAGGTACATTCAAAGATCGTAAACTGATCGAGAATCTTCCCCACCAGATTATTGAGGGAATGATCATAGGCGCCAAAGCGATCGGCGCGAACAAAGGTTTCTTTTATATTCGAGGTGAATTCAATAAAGGGATCGATTCTATGCAAAAGGCAATAGACGAAGCCTATGCAAAAGGATACCTCGGAAAAAATATCCAGGGCAGCGGATTCGATTTCGATCTGGTTCTATATGCAGGGGCAGGTGCCTATATCTGCGGAGAAGAGACTGCACTCATCAATTCTTTAGAAGGCAGGAGAGGTCATCCAAGACTGAAGCCTCCTTTTCCTGCGGTTTCCGGATTATATCGCTGTCCTACGGTAGTGAATAACGTGGAAACTTTTTCCACAGTTCCTCATATCATCGATAAGGGAGCAGACTGGTATTCTAAGATCGGGACCGAAAAATCTCCAGGAACCAGACTCTTTTCTGTTTCCGGTCATGTGAAACGCCCTGGAGTATATGAGATCCCACTTGGAACTCCTCTTATGGATCTGATCAACGATCTATGTGGTGGAATGTTAGATGATATGCCTTTGAAGGCAGTTATTCCGGGAGGATCTTCCGTTCCTATTCTCACTGCAGAAGAATGTAAAACTGCAAACATGGACTTCGAATCCATGGCGGCTCATAAGACGATGCTTGGTTCCGGCGCGGTGATCGTGATCGGAGAGGGCACGGATCTTGTGGAGACCACATATCGTTTTGCTAGATTCTATGCTCATGAATCCTGCGGGCAATGCACTCCTTGCAGAGAAGGTACTCATTGGGTGAGAGACTTACTGCATAAGATCAGAGAAGGAGAAGGTACCAGTGCCGATCTAGATCTGATCCTTTCCTTATCCAGGAATATGGAAGGCGGAACTACGATCTGTCCTCTTTCTGACGCTTGTGTGGGTGCGGTTCGTCCTACGATCCTAAAGTTCAAACATGAGTTCGAAGCCAGATTGAAAGATAAGTCCGCTCAACAACCAGCGGGGACCGGAGTTTAAAGAATGGATTGGCATACTGTTCTACTCTGGTTGCTCAAGAGCGTTCTATTCTTCTTTGTATTCATAACGGCTTGCGCCTATTATACATTAGCAGAACGTAAAGTAGCAGGTTATATCCAGGATAGAAAGGGCCCCAATCGTGCGGGTCCTTTCGGGCTTTTGCAACCTCTTGCGGACGGGATCAAATTCCTTACTAAGGAAGAGATCTTTCCTAAGAATGTGAATAAGGTTATGTATCTGATTGCTCCTGGGATCTCTATGACTTGTGCGATCATGGCTTGGGCCGTGGTTCCTCTCGGAGGTTCCATTGTTCTGCCTGACTGGCTTTCTAAAGAAGTCGGTTTTTCGGTCTTAGATCTTCAAATCGCAAATCCGGATACTGGGATCCTGTTCTTGTTTGCTATCTCCAGTCTTTCCGTATACGGGATCATTCTCGCAGGTTGGTCCAGTAATAACAAATATTCTTTGATAGGTGGGATCCGTTCCACAGCTCAGATGATCAGTTATGAACTTCCTTTGGGAATGTCGGTTGCGGCTATCGTGATTCTGACCGGATCTTTGAAACTTACGGATATCAACGATGCTCAAATCGGGCTCTGGAATATATTCAAGCTTCCTGGATTTATCGCATTTTCAGTGTTCGTAGTTGCCATGTTTGCGGAGACGAACAGATTGCCTTTCGACTTGGCAGAAGCCGAATCCGAACTGGTCGTCGGATTTCACACCGAGTACGGTGCCTTTAAGTTTGCCCTCTTCTTTATCGCAGAATACATGAATATGATCACTATGAGTTGCGTAGTGACCATTTTGTTTTTCGGTGGATACCATCTTCCTTTCGGTTGGTTGGCAGGTTCTCCTTGGCAGGCTTGGGCCGGTCTAGGACTCTTTATGATTAAGGTCTTATTCTTTGCATTCTTGTTCATGTGGGTAAGATGGACACTTCCTAGATTCCGTTATGATCAATTGATGACCATAGGTTGGAAGAAGATGATCCCTTGGGCGGTCGCCAATATTGTGATCGCTAGTCTTTACGTTGGATTGGACGGTTTTTGGAAATGGTAGGAGTATTCGATAATCCTCAACTTCTTCTGTTTTTTATATTCGGAGGAATTCTGATCGCAGGTGCACTCGGAGTGGTCTTTCATCCGAATCCGATCAGTTCTGCAATCCTTCTCGTGTTAACCTTCTTTGCGTTAGCCGGAATTTATGCAGTTATAGGTTCTATCTTTGTCGCAACCATGCAAGTCTTGGTTTATGCAGGCGCGATCATGGTGCTTGTGGTATTCGTTCTTATGCTTCTTTCCTTGCATGAGGAAGGGATCGCAAAGCTCTGGAATCACCCGTTTAAGAAAGCATTGGTTCTGATCGTGGTCGCTCTTTTGGGAGTAGTGTTAGTCAACTCGGTGAGGGAAGGAATTCCGAATACGGATCTTTCCCCCAAAGGTTATTCTAATTCCGGATCGTACGAATATCCTCTCACTCAATCCGTTGAAGAAGGAAAGGCTCCGGTTCTTGCAGAAGGAAATACTGCGGTAGTCGGAAGTTCCATGTTCCTGGATTACCTTTTACCGTTTGAGATCGTATCCATACTCTTGCTCGCGGCCGTACTAGGTGCGGTCATATTAGGAAAAAAGAATTTAGGCAAAAAGTCCGGAGAAGGAGACGTATGAATCCTGGAGTTCTAAAACCGATGATCGCCGGCATTCCTGTCGAATATCTGCTGATCCTTGCTTGCATCGTATTCTCCATCGGGGTCGCCGGGGTTCTTTTTAGAAGAAGCGCGGTGATCATCTTCATGTGCATAGAACTCATGTTGAACTCGGTGAATCTAGTATTCGTGGTCTTTTCCAAATCCTTGCAACAAGTGCAGGGAGAAGTGGTGGTTTTCTTCGTGATGGCGATTGCAGCAGCGGAAGCAGCGATCGGTTTGGCCTTAGTTGTTGCCATTCACAGAAAGAAGAAGACTAGTTTCGTGGACGAAATGAACTTAATGAAATGGTAATTTAGATGAGCTGGGAAATTCTCATACCTCTTCTTGTTCTTCTTCCTCTTGCAGGTTCCATTCTGAATGCAGCCTTCGGGAGATATTTTCGAGGCAGCGCCGGCATTGTGGGAACTCTTTTCTCCTTTGCTTCTTTCGGAGCGGGGGTGATTGCCTTTTTACAATATCATCCTTTAGAGAACCAGCAGCCTCAGATCGTAAACTTCTTTCCTTGGTTGGAGGTAGGTGCCTTCAAAGTGGATGTGGCTTACCAAGTAGATCAGCTTTCTCTTTTCATGACCTTGATCATTACCGGGATCGGAAGTTTGATCCATCTCTATTCCATCGGTTACATGAAAGGAAATCCTGGAATCGCTCGGTTCTTTTCCTATTTGAATCTTTTCTTATTCGCGATGCTTCATCTGGTACTCGCCGAGAACCTGGTAGTTCTATTCTTCGGTTGGGAAGGAGTAGGACTTTGTTCTTATCTATTGATCGGATTCGATACTCATAAGGAAAACGCGGCTAACGCTAGCATTAAAGCGTTTATCACGAACAGGATCGCGGATCTTGCAATGATCGCCGGGATTGCTCTTACATATTGGTTAGTTGGATCTGTTTCTTTTACGAAGATCGCGGAGAATTTACCTCAGGCAAAATTCTTTCAGCAAGCGTTGCCAATCGTTGCGATCTGTTTCTTTGTAGGCGCGATGGGTAAGTCCGCTCAGTTCCCTTTTCATGTTTGGTTGCCGGACGCGATGGCTGGTCCAACTCCAGTATCTGCATTGATCCATGCGGCTACCATGGTGACTGCTGGATTGTTTTTGATCGCTAGATTGAATTACATTTTTGTATTAGTTCCTCAAGTGGGATTTTGGATCGTTTGCATCGGAACGTTTACTGCGTTCTTTGCTGCAACGATAGGCGTGTATCAGAACGATATCAAAAAAGTCTTAGCTTACTCCACAGTTTCTCAGTTGGGTTATATGTTCGTCGCTATGGGTGCAGGAGCTTATGTGGCTGGACTCTTTCATCTTCTGACACATGCATTCTTTAAAGCGTTACTCTTCTTGGGTTCCGGTTCCGTGATTCACTCTCTTCATGACGAGCAGGATTTAAGAAGAATGGGAGGGCTCAAGTCCCAGATGAAGATCACCTGGTGGACCTTCTTGCTCGGGACCTTGGCGATCGCCGGTGCTCCTCCTTTCAGTGGTTTCTTCTCTAAGGATCTTATATTAGAAAAAGCTTATTTCTTCCATCCTGTGTTCTTTGCCATGGGAGTGGTTACTGCTTTTCTAACGACCTTCTATATGTTCCGTTTGACCCTTCTTGCGTTTACCGGAAAGTCCAAGGTAGCTGCGAATGTGCATCCTCATGAGAGTCCTTGGACCATGACCCTTCCATTGGTTATACTTGCATTGGGAGCAGCGTTCTCCGGATATCTTCTTGTTCCTGAGTCTTTGGGAGGAGTCGATGTTCTGGAAAGATATTTTGCTCCTGTGTTTGCCCAAGGCTTGGGTTATTCCGCTAAGCTTAAGAATTCTCACGTTGCTCTTCATCATTTAGCTCCGAGCGAGGAACTTTTACTCGCTCTTCTTTCCTTGGGAGCGATCCTTTTGGGCTTCGGGATCTACTGGATCTTTTTTGCTAAGAAAGAAAAACTTCCGAGCGACGAGTCTGCTTATACAGGCTGGAGAGCGCTGCCTGCGAATAAATACTATGTGGATGAATTCTTCCAAAACGTATTTGTAGGACCTCTTACTTCGGTTTCCGAATTTTTCTCCGAAGTAGTGGAGAAACGTTGGATCGACACTGTGTTGGTCGGCGCCGGAAGAATTTCCGAAGGAGTGGCTTCGGTCTTGCGTAGGATACAGACCGGAACGGTGGTTGATTACGCTTTTCTGATCGTTCTTGGAACGGTCCTCATCCTTTCTGCATTTCTCTGGAGGGGAATCTAAGTGCCTCAGTATTATTTGAGCATTTTGCTCTTTCTGCCCGTGATCGGGATTCCTTTTGTGTTCTTCTCCAAGAGCGAGAAGTGGATCCGTAGCGTAGCTACGTTATTTACCTTTGCCGTCTTCGGGATGACCATTCCTTTATTATTCGAATATGAGAGAGCCGGCGGAGGTTTCCAATTCGCTCATCATATCTGGAATTTTCTGGATTTTGAATCGGGAGGTTTGGATTACTATGTGGCTGTGGACGGATTCGCACTCTTGTTAGTGACAATGTCCGCTTTGCTCTTCTTCTTCTCCGCTTTATCAGCTTTTTCGAATGTAAAGCATAGGGTGAGAGAATTCTTTATCCTTCTTCTTCTTGTTGAAACTGGAGTGATCGGAGTATTTCTCTCCGTAAACTTAGTTCAATTCTACGTTTTCTGGGAATGGATGGTTCTTCCTTTCACAATCATGGTGGGTGTTTGGGGAGAAGCGGGAAGGATCAAGGCTGCAATGAAGTATCTGATCTTTTCCTTTACCGGATCTGTCTTCATGCTCGCGAGTATTTTGGTATTATATCATTTCACTCACACTTTGGATTTAGAGAAGCTTGCAGTCGCTTCTTTGAATGATATTCCTTCCGATCTTAGATTTTGGTTATTTATAGGATTCAGCTTCGCCTTTGCGATCAAGGTTCCTCTCTTTCCTTTTCATACATGGATGCCGGATGTTCACGAAGAAGCTCCTACAGTGGGTTCGGTGGACTTGGCTGGGATCCTATTGAAGATCGGATTATTCGCTTATGTAAGAGTGGTGATTCCCATCTTCCCACAAGTGTTTTTGGAATATAGAAATTTCTTCGCCGCATTGGCAGTGGCGGGAGTTGTCTACGGCGCGGTAGTCGCTCTTACTCAGAAAAATAGCAAACGACTCGTTGCGTTCTCTTCTCTTTCTCACATGGGCTTTTGCATTCTAGGAATACTTTCTCTCACAGAAGAAGGTGTTGCCGGGGGAATGCTACAGATGGTGAACCACGGATTTACTTCCGGCCTGCTTTTCTTTATATTAGGATTCTTGCATGAACGCACCGGGACGAACGAATTAAGTAAATATTCCGGCCTGGCAAAATCTGCTCCCTTGCTTGCAGCATTTATCGGTCTTGCTGCATTTGCGAGTGCTGGACTTCCAGGAACAAACGGTTTCGTGGGGGAATTCTTAGTATTGATCGGAACCTTTAAATATAGTCTCTTATTCGGAGTTTTAGCGGGAACGGCTGTGATCTTTGCTGCGGGATATATGTTGTACTTCGCTAAGATCTTAGTATTCGGGGAGCCGAATTCTCTCTCTTCGAGTTTAAGTCCTTTGAATTTTAGAGAGAAATTCATTCTGTTTGCAACAGCAGCAATTATTCTCGTTACCGGTGTTTATCCGAAACCTTTGTTAGAATATCTGGCTCCTAGTGCGAGAGTGGTCTTAAACAGCGCTTCTCAACAAGTGTTGAAAGAAAGAGCTTTTGGAGAACAAGAAGGTTCTTTGAAAACAACGCAAAAGAAATATATTAATTATCAGACCTTGGGCGCGAATGTTCTCAGTTATGAGGAACGAATTCCTTCCGGAAGATCTGGTGGGATCCCAGGCAAGAAAACCGTAGCGCAAGAGGCGGAAGAATGAGTTTAATCCCAAGTCCAAACGATCTATTGGCGATTCTCCCGATATTGATCTTATCCGGAGGAGGCATTTTACTCCTTGGAATGCAATTCTTCTTTCAAGGTTCTGAATTCAGGATTATCCGATTCACTTCCGGTTTGATCTTAGTATTTGCATTTGTTTCGTTAATTGCATCTCATTTCTTTTTGCCAGGTGTTGGAAACTACTTCGGCGGACATTATGAGATAGGCAATTTAGGATTCTGGTTCTCCTCTTTGTATCTAATCATGGCTTTTGGAACCATATTGGCTTCTCCAAGAGTATTAGAACAACATAATATGGAATTTCCTGAGTTCTATCCTCTTCTTCTTTTTTCCGTAGTGGGAATGTTCCTAATGACTTCTGGAACGGACACAGTCACGATCTTTGTGGGATTGGAACTTATGAGCGTTTCTCTCTATGTTCTTGTAGGAATGGCGAGAAGCGATGTATTCTCTTTAGAAGCGAGTTTGAAATATTTTCTATTAGGAAGTTTTTCTACAGGATTCTTTCTTCTCGGAATGGCTTTCCTTTTCGGAGGATCAGGGACCACTCATCTGCAAGAATCCTTAAAGCCTCTCTCTATTGCGGGCTTCGAGTCCAATTTTACTAAGATCGGACTTTTGCTTCTTCTGACTGGGATCGCATTTAAGATCGCTTTATTTCCGTATCATTCTTGGACTCCAGATGCGTATGAAGGTGCACTGACTCCTGTCACAGGTTTCATGGCCACCGCTTCCAAGTCTGCGTCCATGGGATTACTCATGGTGGTATTTTCCAAACTTCCAAGCCCAGTCGCAAACGGAGAATGGGCATGGATCATGGGGATCTTGGCTTTTCTGTCCATGACATACGGAAATTTCGTGGCCTTGCAACAGAGCAGCTTAAAAAGGGTATTGGCTTATTCTTCCATTGCTCATGCAGGCTATGTGGTTGCAGGGGTCTCACTCGGCTGTGAGAAGGAAGCGATCTTTTATTTGATTGTGTACTCTTTCATGAGCTTGGGTGCATTTGCACTTCTCTCCTTCTTGGAAGAAGGGGACAAGCATGTTACTTATGAATCCATCGCTGGATTAGCAAAGACCAGGCCTTGGACAAGCTTGGCGTTATTTTTATTCTTCTTATCTCTTGCAGGGATTCCTCCGTTAGGCGGCTTTTGGGCAAAATTATTTTTGTTCCAGAGAATTGCGGATAACGGAAATGCGATCGGAAGATTACTGCTGATCGGCGGGATTGCAAATTCGGCATTGGCTCTATACTACTATGTAAAAGTAGGGATCTCCGCTTATATGAGCTCCACAGACGGAGAGATCTCTCAAGTATCTCCTCCTAAGACAAGTTATGGAGTAGTCTTCGTATCCGCATTCTGTCTGATGGCAGTCGTATTCGGTTGGTATTTCTTACAACCAAAGGATCTCACCAGCTTGAGATTCAATAAATCGGCGGAACTTCGTAAGTAAGAATGAATTTGATCCAAAGATTTTCTTCTTATTTAAAAGACTATTTTACTCCCATTCCTAAGTTTGAAGGAAAGAACGCTCCCTTTCAAGAGGCGATCTATCGTTATTCAAAGCATCGTTCCGAGAAGAATTTAGAAAGATTATCCTCGGAATTGACCAAGGCATATTTTTTGATCCCTTATACGGATCAAAAAGCTCTGGCAAAGAAGTCCAAGCCCAAGAAGAAAGTAGCCGCCAAGAAAAAGAAGAAGACTGTTCCTAAGAACGACGGACCCGAGCCAATTGTTCTACTCTATATCAGCGACGAAAAGGGAAGAGTGTATCTTCCTGCCTTCTCACATCCTTCTGAATCCACGCTTTATTTTGGAAAGGAGACCCAGCTTGCTCCCATCACTGCCAAGGAATTATGGTCCGTTGGCTTGCAGAACAAGGGAGTCTCTGGAGTCGCAATAGACCCTGGTTCTACACTATGGATCCTTTCCAGAGACCATTTAGAAGTCCTTCAAAAAGAAAAGTAAGATCTATATAAAGAAAAAGTAATCCCGTATCACGAAATTCGGCTTATTATTTTATATAAAACGAAATTTTATCTTCGGATCCGTAGCCGCTTCAAATTTGGATTGGAATTCAGAGCGGCCAATCTAATGATTGCTCTATATTAGAGTTTTCTGTTCTATGCCCGCTATCATTCGTTCTGCATCGCGATATTTGGTTCCTTTCTTCGTATTAGGGAATTGTATTATGCTTACCCAAGCAGACTATTCCAAGCTTTCGAACCAAGAGAATCAAACTCCCAGCTTTTACAAAAGGGCAACTTTGCAAGTGATGTATGTGCCCACAAAGAACGATTCCCTCCACCAGTTGGATGAGGAAGAAAATACTGACAGACAAGAAGAATGGAAGAAGATCTTTCTTTCTGCTTGTGAGGATTCTGAGTTGTTTCAGTCAGTTTCTTTCGAAGAGAGGGCAGATATTCAGATCAGAGTGAAGATAGTAGAGCAAGAAGCTGAGAATAGAACGATCGGATATTTTCTTTCTAAAGGATACGGATTTCGTCCGTATAGAGAAGAAGGTAGCTTTTTAGTAAGCACAGACTTTTATGATTCTGAAGGAAACCATTTAGGCTCCGTGGATCTCTCTGAAAAATACGAATACTATTATCAGATCTTCTTTCTGTTCTTAATGCCTTTTTATCTTCCATCTTGGGAATACGATGGTTTGGCACGTTATATGGCTGCCTATACGTTGCAAACAGCCCGGTCTCAGGGAATTTTCAAGAAACCTTCTTCTTCATCGAAGAAAGAAAAGAACTAAATATCCTTTAAATATAATATCTAAAGAAGTCTAGCCAGAGCCCTCCGAGGATCAGATTGCTAAACGCAAACACTGCTAATCTATGATATACATTATTGTAAGTAAGATGGACCACGCTATGCAGGATCCTCAGGAATACGTAGATCCAAGCAAGACCTAGGCTTAGTGAATCGGTTCTGTCCGTTAAGAAATGGATTACGCAGATCAAATAGAAAAGGGTAGGAACCTCTAAAAGATTCATATAATTGCGATTTACCACCACTACCCAATCTGGAACTCTCTTGGATTCTCCGAATTTAAAATCCTTGGCAGTGACCATTCCTTTGAAACCAGCATAGAAACGTCGAATCGGGACTTGTACCAACACGAAAAAGGTCAATAAGGCTAACGCACCAATGGGAAATAACCAAAGTTCTTTTTGCATATTTCTTTTTCCTTCTAACGAATCTCAATTAAAAGACACAGAATTTCCTTATATCTCTTGAGAACTGGAAATTAATTTTCATTGACTAGCTTTTGTTTTTCACTAGTTTGTAAGACTCTTTTCCGATCGTCTTATCTTACTGCGTTTAAAAATGCAAGAGTATCTTGAAAAGTTCGTTTATGATTGGCTGAAAACGGATCGGGATTTTTTCGATTGCATGTTGAACTTTGGCCAGGACGGAGTCTGGGCTAGAAACTTAAACAAACAGAATCATCTTTGGATCAATCCTAAACTTAAATCCCTTCTTGGTTGGGCCAAAGTAAAAGACCAGGAAGCAGCTCTTAACTGGAATAAAATTCTCTCTCCTCAAGATCTAGAAACTGTAGATCATTGCCTCTCTCAGAGCAAGGAAACCTCTCTTCTTACTCTACACTATCAGCATTCTACTGGTTCGATTCTCACTGCAAGCACCAAGATCCTTTTTCATTCTCTGGATGGAGAACGAATCTGTGTAGGACTTCTGAACCTAAAAAACGATCAGGAGCCCGACAATCGTTCCAAGAAGAGAGATATAGATTTTCTATTTCTTGCGAATAATCTTCCTTCTTTGATCGGTTATTGGGATGCGAATCAACTCAATCGAGCTGCAAATGATGCCTATTTGGATTGGCTCGGTATCGGGATGAATGATATCAGTGGTATGCACATTAAGGATGTGCTCGGAGAAGAACTCTATCGCCAAAACCTTCCGCACATCGAGAGAGCTTTGAAAGGAGAAAGGCAGATCTTTGAAAGAGCCATCCCTTATACAGATGGAAGGCCAACGAGATACGCGCTAACATATTACGTTCCTGATATATTGGACGGAAAGGTAGTCGGATTCTCCGTTATATCCAACGATGTCTCCGAGATACGTAATACGAAACTGGAACTGATTCGAGCAAAAGAGCAACTCGAAAAAACAAATCGAGTCGCGAAGGTCGGTGGCTGGGAAATCAATTTCGAAGAGAATACTCGTTATTGGTCCGATGTAGCAAAGGAGATCTGCGAGGTTACAGAAAGCGAAGTCTCCGATGCGGAGGGAATGATCCGGATCTATTCGGAAGGAAATTGTAGGACAAAGATTGCGGAAGCGATCCGAAATGCGGTGAGCAAGGGACTTTCTTGGGACTTGGAATTGCAGATCCAAAATAGGAAAGGAATATTGAAATGGGTCCGCACTGTTGGGCAATCCGATTTCGAGAAAGGCAAATGCAAAAGATTATTCGGAATTATACAGGACATAGATGAACGTAAGACAGTGGAGATGGCGAATCTTCGTTTAGCAAGGATCGTAGAATCTTCTGATGACGCGATTATCGGAAGAGACTTGGAGGATAAGATCATTTCTTGGAATCCAGGTGCGGAGAAGATCTTCGGTTATTTTGCAAGTGAGGTGATCGGTACTCCGATCCAAACTCTTATCCCGAGAGAATCGGTGGCAGAAGAAAGCGGCAGTGAAGCCAGAATGATGAGAGGAAGGGAAACCGTTCAATACGAAGCAATCCGAAAAGGAAGAGACGGTCGTCTCATCGAGATGTCCATCTCGCTTTCTCCTATGTTCGATTCTTTGGGAAGGATGATCGGTTCCTCCGAGATAGGAAGGGATATTGGCGAAAGAAGAAAGATCCAGGAATCCTTTCAGAGTGCATTTGAATATTCTTCTACCGGTATGGCTATCCTCGATCCAGAAGGAAGATGGCTGAAAGTAAACGACAATCTAGTCGATCTGCTCGGATACGAAAGAGAAGAATTATATAATCTTACGTTTAAGGATATTACTCATCCAGAAGATCTTAAAAAGGATCTGATCTTATTGCAGGAGATGATAGACGGAAAGAGATCCGGATATCATTTAGAAAAACGTTATATTACGAAAAATGGGGATGTGATCTGGATCCTTTTATCCGCCTCTGTGGTAAAAGGAGCGGATGGTAAACCAATTCAGTATATCGCTCAGATCATGGATATCGACGATATCAAGAAGACTGAGGAACAACTTCGTCACGCTAAAGAATTACTAGAACAAACCAGTAAGCTTGTCCGAGTTGGTGCTTGGGATTTGGATCTCAAGAATAGCGTAGCTACTTGGTCAGCGGTAACGAAAGAGATGCACGAGGTTCCTCCCGATTACGAGCCTTCTTTAGAAGGTGGATTGAATTTCGTAAAAGAAGGGGAGAGTCGAACTAAGGTCATCGATGCAATCCAAGCCTTGATCAAGGAAGGAATTCCTTACGATATAGAGATGCAATTGGTCACTGCAAAAGGAAATGAACTTTGGGTCCGTTCCGTTGCGGGTGCAGAATTCGAAGACGGAGTTTGCGTTCGTATCTTTGGCGCTATTTCGGATATAGACGAAAGAAAGAAAGCAGAGTTGGAACTCTTTAAGGAAAGATCCAGACTTCTCGCCTTTGTTGAGCACGCTCCCGCTGCAGTTGCGATGTTTGATACTGAAATCCGCTATATTGCGGTAAGCCAAAGATGGTTGTCCGAGTATCATCTACCCGGAAGAAACCTAGTTGGACTTTCTCATTATGAGGTCTTTTCGAATATCTCGGATGAGTGGAAGGCGATCCATCAAAGATGTCTCCAAGGAGAGGTAATCAAGAACGATGAAAATGTCTGGAGGCCGGAAGGTTGGGATCATGATCAATACCTTCGCTGGGAAGTGAGGCCTTGGTATCAGATGGATGGTTCCGTGGGCGGAATCATGATGTTTACTCAGGACATTACGGAAAGTTGTTTGCAAAGAGAAGAGCTGAAGAAAGCAAAACTTCTAGCAGAACAGGCAAACAAAGCCAAGTCCGATTTCTTGGCAAATATGAGCCACGAGATCAGAACTCCTTTGAACGGGATTATAGGATTCACGGATCTTCTTTTAAGGACGTCCTTGGACGAGAGCCAGCAACAGTATATGATGACAGTCTTTCAATCTGCGGAATCTTTATTAGATATTATTAATGATATTCTGGATTTCTCCAAGATAGAAGCAGGTAAACTAGAGCTTTCTTATGAGAAGACGAATCTATTCGATCTATGTAGCCAGATCGTAAATATGATACGTGTCCAAGCGGAGAAGAAGGGCCTTCAACTTATAGTCAGCATAGCTCCCGAAGTGCCTAAATTTGTAAAAGCGGATAGCATTCGGCTCAGGCAGATTATTCTAAATCTATTCAGTAACGCAGTTAAATTTACGGAAGAAGGAACCATAGAATTCAAAGTAGAAGTCTTGAAGAAGATCTCCCAAACGGAATTTGATTTTAGATTCTCTGTGAACGACACCGGAATCGGTATCGCTTCGGACAGTAGAGAGAAGATCTTCGAAGCATTCTCCCAAGGTGATGTGTCCACGACTCGCAGATTCGGGGGAACAGGATTGGGATTAACAATCTCGAATAAACTTCTCTATATGATGGGAAGTGAATTGCATTTGGAGAGTGAGATCGGCAAAGGAAGCTGCTTTTATTTCGATCTAAAACTTTCAAAAATGGAAGACTCTGGAAATGAAGTGGTCGTTCCAGTTATTCTTCATAGCGGAGAAAGTTCGAAACAGGCAGAGTCTATCGAAATGTCTCAGAAATCTTTCGAGAACAAGGCGGTTACAGTTCTTATTGCGGAGGACAACTCCGTGAATATGATGCTTGCTACAAATATAGTAAAGCGTATCCTTCCGAATGCAAAATGCATAGAGGCACCGAACGGCAAGGAAGCGGTCAAGAAATACGAGTCCGAAAAACCGGATATAGTCTTCATGGACATACAGATGCCGGAGATGAACGGATATGAGGCTACACAATATATTAGAAAATTAGAAAATTCTGGAGGACACATTCCTATTATAGCTGTGACAGCGGGTATTGTTTCAGGCGAAAGAGAAAAATGTTTAGATGCCGGAATGGACGATTATATGAGTAAGCCTGCAGTAAAAGCCGACTTTGCCAAGATGATCTATAAATGGCTTAGCTGATCTAAGACCAATTTCAATCAATGTTTCGATCAAGAGCCAGGTCTCTTTAGTTTCATGAAAGACCAGTAGGTCCAGGATCTAAGAAGCCATTCCATGGGTCCGAGAGAGAAAAATCGGTCCCAAAGTGCCGAAAAACCAACCCAAAAAATCCAGATCGGAACCGAAAGCAATAGCACGATATAGCTTCCTAATTGATCGAAATATCCTAAGCCCCAACCGCAAAAGATCCAAGTGCAGACCAAGGATTCACCCAGATAACTGGTTAAGGACAATCTTCCGGCAGTCTCAAACCATGGTTTGTCCGCCAAACTTTTAGAAGACGCATAATAATTTCCTAATATATAAACGTAGCAGAAAGTAAGTGCGGGAGCGCTGATCGGATCCAAGCAAACTAAAAAGAATTTCAGGGACTTATTCAAGTCTTCTGGAAAAACATGGCGAGAATGGAGAGTATAGAGTAAGTTCCCGAGCACTCCTAATATAAGCATCCAAGGGAAATATTTACTTAGAAAGAGTCTTGCTTCTCCCCAATCAGCAAATATGGATTTCTTTGCCGCCGCTAAACCAAGAGAGAACATTGCCAAGATCGAAGGCCATTGGTATAAAACCAAAAATCGAAAAGAGGAAAATGTTTCCTTAGATCTTTGGATCGCATTCTCCCAGAAACTTCCCAGATACGCCTTTCTTGTTTCTTCTAAGATCTGGGTCAGATGATTTGCGAGAAAGGCTCTAAAGGAATCTTCGGCAGCAAATAAAACAATTCTTCCTGCAATTGCAAGCAATAGACAGAGGAAAGAAAAACGCAATAACCAGATCGGGCTCTTCTTTCTTAAAAACCATAACGCGATCCCTAATATTCCGTAGGAGAATAGTATATCTCCTAAGAATAAAAAAATCCCATGCAGGATCCCTAATATGATTAAAGCAAAGATCCTTCTGAAATACTCGAAGTTTGCTTTCGAACTCTCACTCGAGTCCATTTGCATCGAGAATCCGTAGCCGAATAGAAATGAAAATAGAACATAAAACTTAGATTCGAAAAAGAACGCTACGATCCAGGAGCCTATGGAGTCCAGAAGAGTAGAGTTCTCATGCAAGGAAGCTACAAGAAACATCGGCTTAGAAAAATAAGGAAGATTGACTACCAATATTCCGAAAAGAGCAAAACCCCTTAAGAAATCTATAAAGCCGATCCTTTTGTGCGTGATCATACGAATCAGTGAATCCTTTCTTTGGACTTTCTCCAAGTAATTTTGGGACCGGAATTCTTTCAAAAATGTCGGAAGCCGGATTCTTTTGGAGAATACATCTTTCCTTCGTACGAATAACGGACATGAGGAGACTCTCCTTGGCTCAGGCTCTTAACGGAGCCGATCTGTCGGATAGAAATTCCTTCCCAGGCCTGAGGCAATTCTTCGGGAGAAAGAAACAGTAACTCTAGCTCTTCTCCGGAGGTTAGGATCCCTTCTATTCCGATCGATTCTTTAACTCCGATTTCAAAGGGAAGCTGGTCCAATTCTATTTCGATAAGAACCCCGGAAGATTTAGCGAGTTTGAAGGCGTCCTGTTTTAGTCCGTCGGTTAGGTCCATTCCCGCATGGATACGTTTATTAGAATATAAGGATTTGCTTAAGTCCAATCTGGCCTTTGGTCGAAGGTGTCTGTTTAACGCGATCTCTCTTAGCTGTGGAGACAAGGAAAGATGAGCACCTTCTAATATCTTGTAGCCTAATAAGGAAGCGCCTATATGACCGCTGAGATACAATTTGTCTCCCGGCTTTCCTCCTTTTCGATCTAAAGGAGAATTTGATTTGCCGAGTAGGGTTAATGCAAGATTTAACTCCTGGGTCCTATATGTATCTCCTCCACAAAGCTCGATATTATAGGATAATAATGCCTTCTTAAACGATTCTACAAAAGGCTCTAAGAATTCTTTGCGATTGCAAGAAGGAGAAAGTCCAAAATTGAAAAACGCTTTTTCGGGGATTCCATTTGCAGCTGCGATATCCGAAACGTTCACTTCTACCAATTTGTTTGCCAAATCTTGGGGACGACTCCAATCCAAACGAAAATGTGTCCCTTCTACGATCGTGTCCGTAGTGATCAGATTTCCGTTTTCATCCGAATAACAGTCGTTTTCCTGTTCCTTCCCCGGAGGATAAAGAGAGGAGATAAGTTCTTCTTCGTTCAAACTGTTTCCTTTTTAGATCCTTTTCTAAAAATCTTGACTTTGTTTTCTTTCAACCTCAGTATAAGGCTATGAAAGTTCGTATAAATTCTTTTTACTTCCGAATTCTAAGCGTAAGTCTTTTCTTAGCATTCATTTTAGCCGGGCCTTGGCAATCCAAAACGTTTGCTGCAGATACTTCTTGCAAGTATTCGGTAGTAGCCGAGCAAACCAGTCTGGAGTGGAAGGCTTTTAAGTTTACCGAAAAAACCGGAGTGGGCGGTAAGTTCACTAAGGTAAGTATTTCAGGGACCAAGCCAGGAGATTCCGTTACACATGCCTTGAAGGGTTTAAAATTTTCCTTAGAGCCGATCGATCTAGATAGCGGGAATGCGGAGAGAGATCCTAAGATCAAGGGAGCTTTCTTTGGAAATCTAAAGGCAAACGGAAAGATTTCCGGTTCTCTTTCTTCCGTAAGCTTGGATGCAGATCAAAAATCGGGCAAGGGAGTGATCCAGTTGACCTTAAATGGAGTGACTAAAGCTCTTCCTCTTCAGTTTACATTAGAAAATGGAAATATACTGAACGTTAAGGGTTCCTTGGATCTGAATCATTGGAAGGCTGGTGCAGCGTTAAAAGCACTAAATGATATTTGTAAGGACTTGCATACGAGCAAGGACGGTAAATCCGTTCTTTGGCCGGATGTTGAGATCACAATTAAATCCGAATTAAAGAAGGATTGTAAGTAAGATCGATCAACCGCCTGAAGAACTGAGAGGATGATAGCATAGGCAAAGAACTCTATGAGATTCGCTGCAAGAGGCGCTATTGACATTGAACCAACTGCCGACGGCAGAAATGGTTGTGCTTCCGACCGCTCCATTGTAAGCCCCTGTGTTATCTCCTCCATCGTTGCAGGTGTCGGATGAAACGCTTCCGGAGCCGTCCGAAAAGCTCCAATACAATTGGCCACCGATGCCAAGGCCTGCCGCAGATAAGGACATTTTCAGATCCGAAGCAAATAGAGTAGATAGATCGTCAGCGATGATGCCTCCCTTGGGGCCTCGCACTGGTGTTCCTGTATAAGGAATATCCGCATAGAACGTATTGATTGCGTTGAATGAAACCAAGGAAGTGGAGACCATCGGTGCCACTTTAGAGCAACCCAGATCGATGATCGGAGCCAGAAGTTTGTCTCTTCCGCAAATCACACTCAAGCTAGAATCCAAAGCTCCCGCACCAAGAATGGACAAGTTGCCTTGGTAACTGGTAGAAGTAGGATATACGTACACTCCAGAGGGCGCGGAGAATAAGGACAGTACCTGTTGTGCCGAATTGCAACCTCTGTCTTGGCTAGAACATGTTTTTTCCGACAAACATCCCTGCGATACAAATGAAAAAAGAATAAGTGCAAGGATTCGAAGCTTCATATCCGCAGTATCGTATTTATGTAAATTGTTCGGCAAGAAATTAACGCACTTACCTCTCTGGAAAATATAATGAAGAGCAGCAGATTGGTCGCTTTTCAGTGACCACGGCTCTTAAGGAATAGATTCTAAGTTAAAATCCTTCAATATACTAATTTATGAATGTTTCATACTGATTACTAAGATCCGTCCGTTGCAAGGATCATTCTGCTTGACGTATTCTTCTCGCTTTTGCATCTCAATGTTATGCGACGTACCCTGACCAGAAGTTTCAGAATTACAATTTTACTTCTTCTATTCTATTTTCCGATCGGGATTTTTGCCCAGCAGACAATTCTACTCAGAAGTGGGGGAAAGGTCGTGGGATCTGTCGTAGGTCAGAACGAGAGAAGTATTACAGTTCAGACGGACATCGGTAAGAAAAATATCAGCAAACGAGATATTTTAAGAATTATTTATAAAGATGTTACTAAAGAAGAAGAAAAGAAGATTCGCCAAGAAGAAGAAAAGAAGCTTCAGGAAAACCCTCAGCAAAAAATAGAGGAACCGATCATTATTATAGAACCTCCGAAGGCGGAAATTCCTCCCAGAAGTCGTTGGAGTGTAGTTTGGAGATCCGCAGTACTCCCAGGTTGGGGCCAATATTATGCGGAAAATAAGAGCGAAGGAATTTGGACTGGGAGCATTTTCTTAGGATCATTGGCTTTGGCCGCTGCTACCAGAGTAGAGGCAGCATCCGCTAAGAAAACCTATGACGATGCAGTTTCTAAAACCAGCACCACAGGCACATACATCTACGGAGGAGGTTTGGCGAATTACTTCCTTTATACCCAAGTTCCTCATGCCAGATCCGAATACCACAATGCCGTGGAGCATTATAATGAGGCTATTTATGTTTTGGGCGCAGTTTACCTGACCCAGCTTGTACGTAGCTATATTTTAGGCGGTAATTGGGCGAGTCAGGCGGATGCACCGGTTACCTGGGGAGTCAATCCCAAGCCGGATCTGATTTCCGGAAGGATGGGTTGGGGAGCCGAGGCCAGGCTCTTGGTCCGCTTCTAAGACTGGATTTGTCTTCTTGTCTAAATTTCCTTGACCCATTAGGCCGGTACGCGAAATTGGCCTATACAGGACGTTTTTTCACATGCCAATCGTATCTAAACCGCATAGAACTCCTTCCTTGAAAAAGGAACAAGCCAACAAGGCTTGGTATGTAGTGGACGCAGAAGGTAAGACCTTAGGCCGTCTCGCTTCGGAGATCGCTCATAGACTTCGCGGTAAGCATAAACCTACTTTTACTCCGAACGTGGATTGCGGAGATAATATCATTGTTATCAATGCTGCTAAAGTAGCAGTAACCGGAAGCAAGGAAACTCAAAAGGAATATTTCCATCACTCTCGTTATCCGGGCGGGATGACTGCAACTACTCTTCAAAACATGAGAGTAAAGCATCCTGAAAAAATCCTTTATGAAGCCGTAAAAGGAATGCTTCCAAAAAGCAAACTCGGAGCAGAAATGCTGACTCATTTCAGGATCTTCCCTGGAAACGAGCATAACCTCGGCGCACAAAAGCCGGTTAAACTGGAACTCTAGGAGAATATTAGAATATGGCAAGCGCCAAGGAAATCTGGGCAGTAGGTCGTCGTAAGAACGCAATCGCCCGCGTAAAATTGAAAGAAGGTTCCGGCAAAATTGTAATCAATGATAGAGATTACAAAGACTATCTGCAAAATAGCCGTTCTAATATTAAAGAAGCTATAACTGCTCTAACTCTGATGAACGTTACTGAAAAGTTCGATCTGAAAGTAAACGTTTCTGGAGGAGGAATTATCGGGCAAGTTGGCGCTATCCGTCACGCTCTTGCGAGAGTGATCTGCCGCTATAATCCTGAGTTTAGAGCCACTGTTAAAAAAGAAGGTCTTCTTACTCGTGACCCTCGTATGGTGGAACGCAAGAAATACGGTCTACACAAAGCGCGTAGAGGAACCCAGTTCTCTAAACGATAAACTTCGTTTTTTAGATCTGTTTTTGGGAATGCCTGAAGTTCTTGCCATCAAGACCTCGGGCATTTTCTGTTTTTAGAGGTTGCATGAATTTTAAAAAAGTCTCAGAGATCCGCAAAGTCTTCCTGAATTATTTCCAGGAGAAGGGACATACAATCGTACCTTCTTCTTCCTTATTGCCCGCAGGAGATCCTACTCTTTTATTCACTACTGCGGGAATGGTCCAGTTCAAACCTCTGTTTACTGGAGCAGTGGAGCTTCCTTATACCAGGGCTACTTCTGCTCAGAAATGTCTTAGGACCACTGACTTGGAGAATGTGGGAAAGACAGAGAGACATTGCACCTTCTTCGAGATGCTTGGAAATTTCAGCTTCGGTGATTATTTTAAAGAAGAAGCAATCGACTTCGCTTTGGATTGCTCGGTAAATCATCTGGGCTTTCCGAAGGAAAAGATCTGGATCACAGTTTTTGAGAACGACGACGAAGCGGAGAAGATCTGGCTTTCCAAAGGAATTCCGCAGGAAAGGATCACTCGCCTCGGCAAGAAGGACAATTTCTGGGGACCTGCCGGAGATAGTGGTGCCTGCGGACCTTGCTCCGAGTTGTACTTGGACAGAGGACCCGAGAAAGGACTTCCGGATTGCGGAGTGAAATACGAGTGTCGCCCTGGATGCGACTGTGATCGTTTTTTAGAATTTTGGAATATTGTATTCAATCAATTCAATCAGGATACAGAAGGTAACCTTCATCCTCTCAAACAAACCGGGATAGATACCGGTTCCGGTTTAGAAAGAGTCGCACTTCTTTTACAAGGCGTGGATTCTGTTTATGATACGGATGAGTTAAGAGAGATCATCTCCGAGGTTGAAAAAATCTCCGGAAAGACTTACCAAGAATCCACGAAGGTGCCGTTCCGTGTGATCACGGATCATATCCGTTCCGTCCTGTTTACTGTAAGCGATGGGATCTATCCGGACCGAACCGGAAGAGGATACGTTATACGTCGCTTGATCAGACGCGCAGTATTATTCGCCCGCAAGCTTGACTTAAGAGAGCCTTTCCTCTACAAACTTGCAAAGCCGGTGGCCAATATTTATAAGGAAAGATATCCCGAGCTCGAGAAGCATATCTCTTCCGTCGAAAGGACCCTTCTCGCAGAAGAAGAGTTGTTCTTGAAAACTCTAGAGATCGGTTTAGAGAAGATCGAGGTTCTGGTTTCCAAGACAAAGGCAGAAGGCTTGAATATCTTCTCCGGAAAAGATAGCTTTTTGCTATATGGGACTTACGGTTTTCCTGCTGAGATGACCGAAGAGATCGTAGCGGAGCATGGTCTCTCTTTCGATAAGAAAGCTTTCGAAGAAGAATTGGAGAAGGACAGACAATCTTCTCGTGAAACTTGGAAAGCGAATAAGGTCTCCTTATTTACCGGGATCAAGACTGACAAGACCCAATTCTTGGGCTACGATGCTTTGGAAGCAGAGTCTGAGATCGATTTTATATTCTCCGACAATAAGCAAACTTCTTCTTTGAAAGAAGGAGAAGCGGGAGTTTTGGTTTTCAAATCAAGTCCATTCTATCCGGAAGGAGGGGGACAGGTAGGCGATACTGGCTTTATCCGAAAAGATTCTTCCGTATTTAAGGTCTTAGACACTCAGAAAGAGAATGATATTATCTTACATATAGGAACAGTTCTTTCCGGTTCTTTCTCCGTAGGAGACAAGGCTAGATTAGAAGTGGAGAAGGAGAGAAGAGAAAAACTCAAATTTCATCATTCCGGAACCCACTTGCTGAACGGAGCGCTTCGTAACTTGCTCGGGAGTCATGTACTCCAAAAGGGATCCATCGTTTCTCCGGATTATCTCAGATTCGACTTCTCCCATCCAAGCCCATTGAGTATAGAAGAAATTCGTAATATAGAATCCTGGGTCAACGAAAGCATCGGTCGTCATATTCCTGTTCAGACGGAAGTGTTGGCGATAGAGGACGCAAAGAAGACCGGTGCTGTTGCCGCATTCGATGAAAAATACGGAGATAAGGTCCGAGTCCTGAAAATGGGAGACCGATCCTTGGAATTCTGCGGTGGAACTCACGTGGGAAATACGGGAGACATCGGATACTTCTTCATTAAAAAAGAATCCAGCCCAGGCGCTGGAAACCGACGCATAGAAGCGGTTGCCGGGCCGGTTGTAGTCGAAACCTTTCAGAACCGTTTTGCCGAATTGACCGAAGCAGTGCAAAACCTGAACCTAAAGATCAAAGAAGAATTGGGAGCCGAAGGAGCTTCTCTTTCCATCAAGACGAATATTCCGGGACCGGATGAAGTGCGTTCCTTATTCGAGAAGAAGGGAGCAGATGCAGTAGTCTCATTCCGTGAGCTTACCGAAAAACTTTCTTTGGAATTAGAAGATACCCAGAGTAAATTCTTAAAAGAAAAGAAGAATAGAGAATCGAGAGACTTCGAGAACAATCCGGAAGTTTTGAACCAAGTGCTTTCAGCTGCGAAATCTATTGGCACAGTTAAGATAGTTTCTTATATATTCGATTCCAAGGATGCAAAAGCTCTAAAAGGTCTGTCCGACAATTTGAAAGTGAGAGAAAAGGAGATCGTTGCCATTCTCGCGAGTAAGAACGCAGAAGACGCAAGCATAGTAGTCACTTGTTCTCCTTCTATCGCAGGAAAGAAAGTGCATTGCGGTGATTTAGTCAAGGCCGCCTGTGAGATATTAGGCGGTAAGGGCGGTGGAAAACCGGACATGGCCCAAGGCGGAGGGAAAGAAGTCTCCAAGATTCAGGAAGCCGTAGACTTAGCAGTCCAAAAGGCATCTCTTGGTTTAAACGGAAATTAAAAAGACCAAAAGTCTTTAGCATAGGCGGAGTAAATATATGAGCGATCCTTCTTTTGACGTAGTCTCCGAGATAGACAGACCTGAACTACAAAACGCTGTCACCCAAGCGATCAGCGAGATCAAGACTCGCTTCGATTTCAAAGGTTCCAAATCCGAAATCAAATTGGAAGAAGAAGCAATGGTGCTTACTTCCGATAATGAGGCCAAGTTGGAAAGTGTGATCGATGTATTGATCAATAAAATGGCAAAGCGAGGACTAGGTCTGAAGTCCTTCGACTTCAAATCTAAGATCGAGCCTGCTACCGGCAATACTGTCAGGATGAAAGTGAAGATCCGTAACGGTTTGGAAAAAGAACAAACCAAAGAAATCACTAAGATCGTGAAAGATTCAAAATTGAAGGTTATTCCTACGATTATGGGGAATTGCGTTCGGATCCAAGGCAAGAAGAAGGATGATCTTCAGGAAATTATGAGACTCTTGAAAGCAGCTGATCTTCCTTTCGATGTTCAGTTCCAGAATTTCAAGTAAGCTGATTAAACATATTTTTAAACTCCCTCCTTTTTCAGTGAAACTACAAAAAGTAGTTCCATTTTTTGGAACTACACGTATAATATTCTAATGCGAAATAATAGGGTTATATCCAGGGCCACCCTAGTGGAATTCTGGAAGAAGCACCCGAAGGCCAAAATCCCTCTTTCGGCTTGGTATGACGAGGCAAGAAAATCCTTTTGGGGAAAACCAAGCGATATTAAGGAAAAATACAGATCTGCAGATTTTATTCCAGGTGACAGAGTAGTCTTTAATATCGGAGGGAACAATTATAGAGTCGTAATCAAGATGGAATATAGGTTCGGGGGTGTTTATATAAGGTTTGTAGGCACTCACGATGAATACGATAGGATCGACGTTAAGACCATTTAATGTTCTGTTTTATTGTGTAGTTTGGTTTATTTGTTATTTTGTTTGGTAGGTTTGGTGAAATGTTATGACGAGTGTGATTAATATTCAGCCGGTAATCTCTAAAGGAGATCATCGATCTGCTTTAAAACGGATTGAATCTTTGATGGAGAAAGGAAATAAAACCAAAGAAGAAGAGATAGAATTGGAAACTCTTTTTATTTTGGTGGAAAAATACGAAGACGAACACTTCATTATACTCCCTCCTAATCCGATTGATGCAATTAAATTCAGATTGGAGCAGGAAGGACTATCACAAACCGATTTTGCTAAAATTCTTGGCTCTAAGCATAGAGCTTCTGAGTATTTGAATAAGAAAATTCCTCTTTCCATCCAAGCGATCCGCAGAATAAGAGATTCGTTAGGCATTTCTGGTGATATTCTAATCCAAAAATATGCCACAAAGAAGTAAGCCGATTTTCTATTTTCGAGCGGCTTGGAATAACTATTCGATATGATAAGGGTCTAATCAGCATGAAACGTTTTTATTTCTTCGCACTCATTTCTATCTTTCTAATTTCCGGAGTTTCTGCCCAAGAAGAAAATCCGATCAAGTTCAAACTAGAAAAATCCTCTCCGAATACATACCAACTCAGGTTGATCCATCCGGACAATTTCGGTGTGCAAAAGGATGCTCCTCATAGAATCCTAATGAATCCTGGGCCAGGACTGAAAGTAGTCTCTGCGGATCTGAAATTGAAAGGTAAGACTTCCACTCGCAAGAAAGAATACTTTGAGACAGTAGATCCTATGCAAGTGAAGTTAGAGGGAAAAGGAGATTTAGAGATCCATGCTAAGATCTTCTATTGCGACTATAATAGGAATATTTGTATCCCTGGAAAGATCCTCCAGAAAGAAGTTATACAATAAATTTATAAATTAGGAAAATCTGATCGTTAGATCAAAGAAAAAGCGGCTTATATGGCCGCTTTTGTTTTAGGAAGGGTTATTGTTTCTTTAACTCTATTTTGAGATCTCTTTCGGTGACTTGGAAAATATAATACGTCTTTCCATTGATTGGCTTGGAGACTTTTACGATTTTTCCTTTGGTGTCTACGATCTCTTTTAACACTTTTCTGTCTGTAGGACGGAATAGATCTCCCTTCTCCGCTATGAACAAATTCAGGGCTCTTTTCTTGGCCAGATCTAAAGCTTCCGGTTCGTTGTTGTCCAAAGAGGATACAACTACTTGGTAGGTGGAGGAATTCAAAAATCCTTCGACAGCTTTTACGAATTGATCCTCTTCCGCAGGAGCGGACTCTTGAGTTACGGTTCTTTGGGGCTCAGTCTTTGGTTCTTCTTTTTGAGGAGTCTTGCAGACTACTAGAAGCGAAACGAATAGCACTGCGAAGATGGTTTTAATGGACATAGATGGATTCCTTCTCTCACATTTTAGGAGTTATTGGAGATTCTAAGATTCGCTTCATTAAATCCGCATCCACGACTCGAAAGACCATCGTGCAGGTCTTTGGATCGCTATAGTCTTCTTTGAATAAGAACAACTTATCTATAAACCACGCGAGCGAAGCGCGGTAAGCTAAATAATCAGCACTTACGATTTCCGTCTTCTTCTTTTCTTTTTTTTCTTCCTGCTCCTCGCTTGGCTTTTCAGTCGGTATCAACGTTTGCGTAGCTATCGAAGCACCACTTCCACGAGAAGCTTGGGCAGCGAGGACCGTATTCGGTAAGATGGGAGTCTCGTATTTTGGGACGCTGCTTGTTCTTGCGATCCCGATGAGATTCTTTCTTTCTTCCGTTAGTTGTGCAAGGATAAGTGTTACGGAGACCTCGTCCCTTTTTCGGACGGCTCTGGCCTTGCACTCCTCTCTCAATTCAAGGAGAGGTCTTTCTTGGTCAGGAATGGGAACTGTCACTACGACTTGAAAATAGTCGTGAGAAATAAAACCGGATTCGGATACGTTTTCCCAAGCCTTTCTTCTGAATTCAGGATCGGCCTGTTCGCATTGCGCGAATAAGATTAGCAGGAATAAGACCGTTAAGACCCGGTGCATAGTTCCTAGTTTATTGCTCCCTTGTACAAAAACCAGCGGGATTTTTTCCAGGTATCTTCTGGACATTCTCGCTTTTGGAGGAAATCTTGTAGGTATGTGGAGTCTCCTTCCCAAATCAAATTTCTTTCGTTCCATTCTTCTCTTCTTAACTTTCTCGATATCCGCTAATCTTTCCCTTTTTGCGGATGAGGATATTTTTTTAGAAGTTCGTTCTTCTCTCGAATCCAGAGTGAAGAAGGTTGTATTAAAGAACGGTATCCGTCTCTTGATGATGAAGAGAGAAGGCTCTCCTACAGTTGCAGTTTATACCAAATTTTTGGTTGGGTCTTCGGATGAGACTCCTGAGATCGCAGGCACTGCTCACCTTCTCGAGCACATGCTTTTCAAGGGTACTAAGAATATCGGAGTTACCAATTACGAAAAGGAAAAGATCTATCTGGAACAGATCCGCGTTTGGGGAAAGAGATTGGACTCCTATCGTCTACAGGAAAGAGAGCTGATCCAAAAAGGAGAGCCTGTTCCTGAAAAATTAATCACAGACAAAAACGTTTTAGAAGCTCGCTTTAAGAGCCTTCTTGAATTACATCGCAAATTCGTAGTCTCCAACGAAGATTCTTATATCTACGATAAGAATGGCGGAACCGGATTTAATGCTTATACCACGAACGATGTTACGAATTATCAGATCCTTCTTCCATCTAATAGATTAGAAATCTGGGCGAAATTGGAATCGGATCGATTGAAGGATCCTATATTAAGGGAATATTATACGGAACGAGATGTAGTCCTCGAAGAACGCAGGATGAGGGTCGAAAATCAGGGCATGGGCATCTTGAGGGAGAAATTTCTGAGTGCTGCTTTTGAAAAGCACGCTTATGGAATGCCTGTGATCGGCTTCGAATCTAATTTACCTTTTCTTGATATAGATAAGACCGAGGATTTCTTTAGAAAGAAATACAGACCTCATAATATGGCGATCGGTATCGTCGGTGATGTGGACTTTTCTCAAACGGAAAGTCTTGTCCGTAAATACTTCGAGAATATTCCGGACGGAGAATCTCCCAAACCCCAAAATGTGGCGGAAAGCTTTGATCATGAGACAAGAAGAGTGAGCGTAAAACATTCTTCTGGGCCTATGAAAGTAATGAGTTGGTTGACCCCAGCTTCTCCGCATCCGGATCGTCCCGTTCTGGAATTAATAGATGCGATCCTTTCCCAAGGAGAAACGGGAAGATTGTATAAGAGATTGGTATTGAGAGACAAGCTTGCTCAAAGAGTGTCTTGTTGGACTGGAGAACCTGGAGAAAGATATGCGAATCTGTTCGCGGTCTACGTTACGAATGTTAGAGGCGCCGATCCGGATAAGATTGAATCGGCTATCCTAGAGGAGATCGAATCTTTGAAGAAGGAAGCAGTTTCCGAAGAAGAGCTTCTAAAGATCAAGAATCAGATCGTAGGAGATTATATCCGAGGTCTGAATAGCAACTCTAAGTTGGCTGATGTTCTTACATATTATGAGCTGGTCGCAGGAGATTGGACGGAGATCTTTGATGATTATTCCCGTTTAGATAGAGTGACTCCTGGGGATATTATGAGAGTGACCCAAAAATATTTCTCTCCCCGCAATTTAACTGTAGGGGATCTGACCAATTCCGAAGGAGAGAAAAAGTGAATATTCAAAAAGTATTATATTCTTTCGGTTTATTCTTTTTTGTCGGTTTTGCGACCGCAGATGCTGCTCCTGGGGATTTCGTAAAAGACGTTAAGATCCCTGCTTTAGAGTTCCATTTCCCGGAGATCAAGGAGATGGGAAAGGACGCGAATACTCGGATCCTATTTTTAGAAAATTCAGAATTCCCGATCCGTACGCTCGAGATCTCTTTCTATGCGGGACCTTCTTATTATCCGAATATTCCAAGCGAACTTACGGACATCTTTCCTGAAGCTTGGAAGAAGGGAGGGACTGTTTCTCATCCTGGCGAATCCTTTGCAGAAGTTTGGGAGTCCTACGGCTCTAAGATGAGAGTCGCTTCCGACTTAGAGACTGTGACCTTGACCTTCTCCTGGCTTGCTAGATACGATAAGGAATCTCTGGCTCTAATTTCTGAGTTCTTAAAAGAACCTCTATTCGGACAGGAGGCCTTTGAGATCGCAAAATTGCAGTTAGGCGAGCAGATCAAGAGAAGGAACGATAATATCATGGGCCTTGCATTTCGTAAGGCAAACGAGTTTGTATATAAAGGAAAAGTAAAGGGAAAGTCCGCTTCTCTTTCTGTTCTCGACCAACTTAAAGAGGACTCTCTCAAAGAATTCTATACAAAACAACTTTTAAGCGCCAGAAGATCCATTTTGGTTACAGGCAAATGGAAAGAAGAAGAGATTCCAGGGTTTCTGGAGGGAATTCTTCCTAAGTTTAATGGGACACCAATTTTAGAAGCTCAGGCTTCTACACAAACGGATCTCGCTAAGAATTTGGCTGAACGAGATCTTAAGAATCTGATTATAGATAAGGCGAATACCCAGAATGTAGTGCTCTTTTTAGGGACAGGACCTGCGCACAATGATAAGGATTTCTATGCGATCCAAGTCTTGAATTATATAATCGGAGGAGGAGGGTTTAATTCCTACTTCATGAGTAAAATCAGATCCGATAAAGGACTCGCGTATTCTTCTTCCAGTCATCCTGTTTTTGAAAAGGACCATTCTGTTTTGTATTTCTTCACGCAGACAAAATCTCAAAGTACCATGGAAGTATATCAGCTCATGGGAGAGATACTGAGCGATTCTACCTTCTCCAAGATCTCCGAAGATGAATTAAGAAATGCTAAAGAAGCTATCTTGAACAAATTCATTTTTCTTTTTACGGATTCCATGGAGATCCTGAGAAACGAGGTCCGTTTTAGAGAGCACAAGATGCCGAAGGATTACCTTCGTAAATACAGAGATAAGATACAAGAGGTAAGTCTCTCCGATCTGAAAAGAGTCGGAAGGACTTATTTCAGAAGAGATAAATTGACTGCAGTGATCTCCGGGCCTAAATCTTCGGTTTCTTCTGAGCTGACCGGCCAAAAGGTGATCGGGCCGGAAGATTCGGTTCCCTGAAGAATGGAAAGTCGATTCGAACATCGAGGTTATGTTTTTGAAGGAATTTCCGAGGGAGGTATCAGAACTTCCGTAACTATGCCTCGTTTAAATCTGATGTTCGATATAGGACATCAGAATCCTGCTCGCGTTCATATAGAAAGACTTTTGCTTACTCATGCGCATCTGGATCATTCTGCCGGATTGCCTTATTATATTTCTCAAAGATCTCTTCGTAAACTTCCTCCTCCTAAGATCTATCTTCCTGAAAGTTTGGAAGCTCCTATGAGAGAGATCCTATCTTTATATTCTAAGATAGAGGGCTTTCCCTATCTTTACGATATGAGATCCTTGCAAGAAGGAGAAGAAGTGGAGCTGGATCCATATCATTCCTTTCGAGCCTGGAAAACCTTTCATAGAGTGGAGTCTCAGGGTTATACGATCTATGAGAAGAAAAAGAAGCTTAAATCCGAGTTTAAAGGACTTAGCCAAGGCGAGTTACTTCAAAAGAAATCGGAGTCGGTGGAAGTAAACGAAGTACACTCGAAGCCGGTTGTTAGTTTTTCGGGAGATACTAAGATAGAGTATGTACTTACTCATAAGGACGTGGCTGAGTCCGAAGTTATATTTTTAGAATGCACTTATATAGATCAGGAAAGGAATGTGGAAAATGCGAGAGAGTGGGGGCATATTCATTTGGATGAGATCCTCCATAATCTTTCCGCGTTTAAGAACGAAAAAATAGTGCTAATCCACTTCTCCAAGAGATATCCGATCCATTATATTAGAAAAGTATTATCTAAAAGGATCCCGGATTCGGAGAAGGATCGCTTTCATCTCTTTCTCCCGGAATGAGCAACGTATGACATCCAAGGATTCCAATCGAAAATACGGAAACTCCATCTATAAGGAAGGACTAGAAGATTGGATCCATTCCGAGCTAGTGCAAAGGCCATTTCCTTGGCTAAAGGAATTGGAGGAGAAGGCTCTGCAAGATAGATTTCCTGTCTTGAGTCCTGCTTCAGGCTCTGTGCTCGCCTTCTTGGTCTCTTCTTGGAAGCCGGAATATATTTTGGAGTTAGGGACAGGATATGGGATTTCTTTGTTCTGGACGATCTCTGCTCTTTCTTCCTTTGCAAAGATCACGACTGTAGATAGAGAGCCTCAGTTTATAGAGATCACAAAATCTTTTTTGCCAAAGATCGGATCTAACTCATTTGATCTAGAATTTAGAGAAGGAGAATGTTTGGATATTCTCCAGGAGTTTTTAAACTCTCCTGTCACGCAAAGTAGGGAGTTTCTATTTGTGGACTGCGATAAGATCCGTTACCCTGAGGTTTTAGAGAAGATCTTATCTCAAGGAAGAGATCGAAAACTAAGAGTAGCTTTTGATAATGTTCTTTGGCATGGACGGATTGCAGATCCGTCTAACCAGGCTCCTTCGGACCAAGCGGTTCGTAAAGTATGGTCTATGATCCAAGACTCTAAGCTTTCATATACGTTGTTCCCAGTGGGAGACGGAATATTATGTTTCGATTTTTCTCAATAAAAAGCTTGTTTGTCTCTTAAGCATCGTATTATATTACCGCGAAGGGTCGGTAACATGACAAAAATTTCTTTCCCTCGGATCATTGCAATTCTCGCTTGCTTGGTCCTCTTTACGTACGGCGTAACTGCACAAAATAAACCTGCGGCAGGAGATGGCAAAGGCACTTCTCTTGGATCTGCAGCAGAAGATCCGAAATACCAAGGCGATTACTTGGAAGAGTTTCATTTTGCAAGGACCTTGGATTCCACTCAGAATAAACTGAAGGGAGACCTAGGAGCTTTGGAAGTGGTGGTCAAGAATTTCGGCTCTCAGGTCCAGGGTTCGCAGCAAGACTTCGACGGCATTTGGAAGAAGTATAACGAGGCATATCGTTATTCACTCATGCGCAAGTATGTGGTCGCAGGTCGTAAGATGAAGGAAACCGAGGACGAGACCAATAAGCTATACGGAAAGTTCTCCGACCTATATAATCAAAAAGTGGACCAACTTTTGGGAGAATGCGCCGATGCGATCGTTTCAATCGAGCAGAAGCAAGGACCAGGCAGCGCTGCCAAAGGTGCGGGGGGAAGAGAGATCTCCTTGAACCAACACAAACTGCAAATTGCTTACTACCAATTCATCCAAGCCGAGAGAATGAGAAGGGATTCTAGATATAAAGACAGTCTTATGCATCTTCGGATCGCTAAGGAATATGGTATTTCTATCCTCAGCAAATTGAAGACGGATGAGGAAAGTAAGAATGTGAGAGAGAAATACAAGATAGACCTAAGCGATAACCGCAATATGGTCTACGCCGACTCTAAACTTTGATCTCTTCCAGAAATTAATTTCTGGATTTCTTGACGTATCTCCTACGGGTATCAGTTTTAGTAAGATACCCTAGGAGAAAAAAATTTCCTTTCGTGATCAAGAAGTTACTTTCCTCTCTAATCCTCTGCTTATTTGCCTTCTCACTTTCCGCACAAGAATCTCCTAAGAAAACCTATAATATTGTTATAGATCCCGGGCATGGAGGCTTGGACTTAAAACCAAAAGAAGAGCATGGGGATAAGTATGATCCCATCTCCAATAAATATCTGGAACCTTACAAAGCGGGGGCTCAGACAAAGAATAGAAGGGAAAGCGAAGTGGTTCTCGGACTGGCAAAGGAAGTGAAAGAGATCCTGGATCTCACTAAGACTGCCGAAGGTTTTGAAACATTTCGATCTCATGCAAAGAAGTTTACCGAGGATACATTGCCTTGGATCAGGATCGATTCAGATCTGACTCGAGAAGAAACAGCAAAAGAAGAAGGTGCCGATCTCAGTTCTGATCCTAACGCATTTTATAGATTGTATGATTATCCGGACAAGAAGACCGGAAAACTACGTCCCGGAAGGATCTCCAGGATCAATGCAGCTCGCCCTTATCTAGTTCTTTCTTTGCATTTGAATCCGAGTTGGAAAGGACATCCTGGAGGAATGGCCGCTGTACTTTCTCCTTCTTATCGAACATTCTATTCTCTTCGAAAGATCTCCGAAGGAAATTCTTCCAAGTCATTTGAGAACGGACCTTGGAGTGAGTGGATGCGTTTTAAAATGGAATGGTCCCGTTTAGAAAATGCAGTCGCCGATGCTTGGATTTACTTCAACGGTTATTGGCCTAATAAGTCCGGAAAGAAAAGCGATCTCTCCAATTTCGAAGGGTATAGGCAGAACATGGTAACATGGAAGTATGCGGATCCTTCCGGTTGGATCGAAAAAGCGCTGTTAAACGGTCCAGGACCTTACGCCAAAAAACATTCAGAGTATTCTGCCAAAGGAAAATTTTGGGACAGAGAAAGAGCCGAGCCCGAGCTTTGGAGAAGAGAAGATGGTCCTGAAGAATTCGGCGGAGACAATCATTATGCCGCAGCTGAATTAATGAGATTCGTACAGTATGGTCTGAGAAAGATCCCTTACGAAGATGAAGAGCTCACTTCTCCCGGTCCGATCAATAAGCCTTATATCTCTACATATAGCCTTCCTACATTTATAAATGCGATCTCTGCTTATATAGAGATCGGTTATATCGATAAGGAGAAGGATATGAAGATCCTCACTAAGAGAAAGAAAGATACAGCCATCTCTCTCGCAGTCGGGATCTATTCTTTGTTTCACGGTATTAAAATGAAATCAATTGATTCTGCTTATATTCCTAAAGGAAAGAAGATCAACTGGTCGAGATACGAGAACTGGCAGGATAGCAACTATTTTCGGATTGTTCGCGAGGAGTAAGTTTCGCAAAATAATTTACGATCATCTATGGAAATAATGGTACCAAGCCCTTCTACTTGTTGTGACGTATTTGAAGGACTTAAATTCATCCAGCTTAGTTGGTTATTTGAATGTTAGAAAATCATTATAAATAAACATTTTTAATTAACGTGCATCTCGTTGCCAAGCGGTGGAGAGATTGTAGTCGTTTTCAAATTGCGAAAAAGAGGTTCTTTTGCAATTTCGCCCGCTTTGTGAACTTAACTAAATTTCAGCGATTTCTAATCCAGTAAGAATTCTTTAACGCATGGGATCATATACTTTTCTTTATCCTCTAAAGATGTTGGCCCCATTATCCCACGAGTCTGTAAGCACCAGTCAAGATGTCTCTTGCTAGGGGTATCGCTTTTTCGATTATCGCAACGGTAGTCAAGTGTATAAGATATATTATTTAGGTAGAGAGTATTTGAATTTTTGTCTCGTTCAATTGAAAAGGCGCAAACTAGATACGAGTCACTTTCTGCCTTGATAGTGCTGTAATATTTTATCATCGCCGAATTTATATTTAAATCATTCATTTCATAAAATACCAAGCCCTTTGCGTGTTCTTTCTTATTCATTAGGAAGCTCGAGAGGCTTTCAATTTTATGAACGGAAATATTATACTTTCTTTCTTTTTCTGGGAGAATAGTCGCGCAACTAAGCCAACTAATTGATAAAATGAAGCCAAGAGTTGGCACTTTTAAACTCATGATTTTATTTCTATTATATTGCAAAATGAAATTTGCTATATTGGTATTCCTGATCACTTACCGATTATCTTTGAGTTTTGTCCGGTATTAAACTAATCTCCATTTCTTGATACTTAAAAATTGGAATGACTGCTTCTGGGACAAGTAAACCTCCCGCATAGCCGATTAAATTTGGCGTGGTAATAGCAAGAATTACTGCTCCCCCCCAAAATGTCCACCATGCAGCACTTGTTCCCCATCTAATATCTTTCTTTCCATTCAGACTAACTTGGATAGAAAGTTTATTGTCGCTTTTGAGCTTTGGACAAATATAAGTATTTTGGAATGTGCTATTCTTCGAATATTCAATTTTCTTGCATTCTTCAGTCTTTAGTTCATTAAAGGATTCTGCGTCATTTGATGTAACTCCAAAGAATATCCTTACGTTGCCATTTGTTTTTCCGACAAATATCTCATTTGCTCCATAGTGTAGATCCAAAAATCCAAAATATTCGCCCTTAGGCGCGAATATCGAGTATAAAGGGTTATTTAAGTAAAATGTAGATTGGATGTCGCTATTTGATTCATATGATTGAATGCTGCTTTTACTTCGTAGCTTGGACCACAATACTATATTGCCAGAAATGTGGCCTTGATGGAAATTTATTTCCTTAAATCCGAGAAAGTTTAAATCGATAATTTTTTGATCGTTTTCTTTGCCATACTCATCGTAAGGAGCCGATTTTAAGAAGACGAAATTGTCTTTATTTACCGGGCTGCAATTACATAATATATGCATCGCTAATATTAAAAATGCTGTCTTGCTATAATTCATTAGAGTTTACGAAATACTATTTTGAAATTAAATTTGCAGTTTCCAAATATATATAAAATTCTTTCTTTGAATAAGTTTCTCGTTGAAATTGCATATTTATTTGTCGGATTAATCAAACACATAATATCGCCTTATTATGCATCGTTGCTGGCGCTTCAATGTGGCTCTGTCTTTTAATTCGGGAATGATGAGAGAACACGGGTTCTCGTTTAATAGGAATAGTCTATGCGAGTGTTTATTCGATTTAATTTCCGCCACAGACCGACGACAACTTTGTTTCGCATTGAACAATCCCAGCAAAATATAAAGCGCAGGTTTCGGACGGATTTGATTTTTGTGCTAAATTACAAAATTCGACATTTGCTAAAATACATGAATTTCTATCTTTCCTTTCTTTATCACAATTGTGATATGTAAAAGTGCATGAAGTTATAAGAGAGATGATTAAAGCTAGTATTATTTTATATTGCATTTTCGATAGATCCTTATGATCCGTTTTCAATAAATTTTTTGTAATTCTTTACAAATCCAAAATTATATTCATATTCGAAGATATAATGCTTGCCATTTCGATTTTCAATTTCAAGCAAATTTCGACCTACTATTTGCGATTTACTGGGTATTTGGATCAGGTATCGTTTGCAGGTAATTAAACCCACTGCCTTGCCTTCTTTTAAGTATTCTTCCGCAATTCTTTTGGGGAAAAAGCGACTCTTCTTTTTTCCAAGCATCCTATAGGGGTAGTTAAAATTATATTCCACTACTAAATCTATCGGCTCTTTATTTAATGAGAAAATATAATTGGAAGGATCGATAAATTTTTGATTTCCGCATATTTCCCATAAAATCCCTTCTTCAAATTGATTGATTTGAAACGATTGATCCTTAAATGAAATATTAAAATTATTTGGATCAGATAAGATTTCTTGAAACGAATCTCTTTGAACATAATAAGCCTCAATTGAATAATCAGTTGGACCTAACAATAGTAGCGAATTAAAGTAATCGGTTTCCCCTCGATGAACGAGTCGGAATTGACTTGTCAATCCTTGTGAAATCAAATCATAATCTCTCAGAACATTTGCGCAGTTGCAGAGTAGCAATACTCCGATTATTTGTAAATAATTGGAGAAGTTTGATTTTGATTTCAAGGACAATCTAAGCCCTCAGTATGTTGTCTGTCATCGCCATCTTCCTCATCACCGCCCTTACCTTCAGGAGGATAACATGCTGCTGCACCAAAAGCTATCGTAATTCTATTAAGAAGCGGTAATCCTGTATTTGATCCAAACTGTAGCATAAAAATCGGTGGGCTCATATCCACATTGCAGTGCGGGACAGGTCCGTCCGAACGACTGCCGCAACTTATTGATATGTCTTCCTTAATGAATATCTTAACATCGATTTTTGCAAAGTGGAGATGGGTGTATTTTAAGATTTTTTTGCCTTGGAATGCTCCATAGGCTGCACCAGCGACTGCCCCAACTGCTGAACCTACTATGGCGCCGAAAGGACCTCCTATCGCACCACCAATTAAGAATCCAGCTGCAGTTCCTATTATTCCTCCTAGGACAGATCCAGCAATGCTAGCTGCAAGTAAGGAAGTTGTGTATCCAAAGCTTGCCCAGCGTTTTGAACTTACGTAAGTAGCAGATTGAAGGCGATTACCTAGACTATTAAAGTTAATAGTATTTGCACCGAAATTTAGTTTATTTGCTCGAATTGAATTTATAAAAGTAGCTTTCTGCAACCAATTTCCTGCCTTTCCGAGCGCGCCGCTCAACCAACTATGTCCATTCGGATCAACCCGATTCAATGGGTTTCCTCCGACATACATGTAGCGATTGAGTCCGTTTATCCCGCTATCAAAGCGATTATCGGCCTCGGCAAATCTCCCCAAGAAAGCATCATAATATCTAGATTTATAATAATACAGTCCCGTTTCGGAGTCTAAAATCTCTCCTGTATACTTGTATCTGAAAATATCGGGTCCAGTAGATTCCTTGAAGTTGATTTCACCATATGGTTTGTAGCTAACAAAGCTCACGCCGCTCTGACCGGGACCGGCAACCTGGTTTCCGACACCGTCCGTGAGCATAGTAGTAGAACCCAAATGATCTAAGCCATAGAAGTAGGCCCCATCTACAGGTGCGCCGGATCCGTTTATCTCTCCTGAGCCGGGGTTAGCTTGGGTGATGAATGGTGTGTCTTCGGAAGTGGATTGGTTTTGTAAAACGAACCAAGGTGCATTTGCGTGACTATTTCTATTCAAGATTCCATTACAGTCTTGGAGCGTGAATACTCCAAAGAAAGAAAGTAACAATGCAGGAGATGCGAGTCCGGACAGTTTTGCTCTTTCGAGTATTACGTTTCCTTTAAGTAGAAACGGATACGCTAAATATAGTAAACCCAATAAAAATAGTATGTATGCAGCTCTTAGATATGCAGTTGGAATACCATTTTGGAAGTATTTAGAATACATAAAGAAGCGAGTAATCGGACTCTTGATTCGATTCTTCCAATATTGACCACAATCGATTGCCTTATCCTTGCAGAAGCCGAGAGTGTCCAGCCAAGGGACAAAAAAGCTAAGTTTGTCGTTTGCTAGTGCGGCATGTCTTCCTTTTCCGTTGCCGTGATCCGTTTGGGTAATCTGCGTTAGGATCTCGCCTTGGAATCCTTTGATATACATTGTATGAGTGGCTTTTTGGCCTGGAGGATTGACGATTTCATACAAGTCGTCCATGTAATATGTGGCAGTGTTTGACTTTTGGTCAAAGGATTTGAATCGATTGCCTGCAGCATTGTATGTATACTTGATCGGTTCTCCCTTGGTTGGATTGTATTCGATCATCTTTCCGTAAGAATCGTAGATCAAGGTATCACCATTTCTGGAAACCATATTGCCTGCTGCATCGTAAGAATAGTCGATTGCGCCTGTTGTGCTACTGTATACTCTTGTCACTGCGTTTGCATGGCTGGAATTTCCGTACGTGTATGTGAAGTTACCTTTCTGAAGCAAGTTACCATCGTTTCCGTAGACATATTTTTCTGTTCCGTAGCTTCCCACCGCTTGCGTGATCCGGTCGTCTGTATCATACGTGAACGTTTGACTTCTGTCCGATCTGATATTGTCGGTTGTTGTGGTTATATTTCCGACTCCGTCAAATTTGTAGCTTGTGTTGGTTAAGAATGTCCCATTTGCTTTCTTCGCCGTTAACTGAGAAATTCTATAATTGATCGTATTGATTGCTATATCCGTTACGACTCCATTCCCCATGGTTTTTCTGAATACTGGCGTTCCATCTACAAAGATCGGTCCTTCATATTTAGCGACTTCTGCTCCGGTGCTTTTTCCATCGGCCGTATCCATTGTGACTGTTTCTAAATTTCCATTGATCGAATATGTGTTGTGGACTTTGGATCCATCAGGGTAGGTGAGTGCGGTTCCTCGCCCGAGAGAATCGTATTCGATTTGGAAGTCTAACTTCATCCCATCGATGCTCTTTCTTTGGGAGGTTGCTTTTCCTTGGGCATTGTATGCGAATTCCGTCATGCCGGCTGCATCGATCGTTTTAGTTAAACGACCGATTGAATTTGAGATTTCTGGTGCATCGTACGAGTATTGTATCGGCCCATCTCCGCCACTTGGATTTGTGTTCGTAATTCTCCCAATGGGGTCATATGTAAAATTCAAACTTTTACCTCTGGCATCCGTTTGCTTGGTGATCTGTCCAAGTGCATCATAATTGAAGCTGACTGTTCCTGAGTTTTGGTCGTTTACGCTCTTCTTTCTTCCTGCGATATCATATGTGAATGTGACACTTCTTCCGGCCGGATCAAGGATTGATGCTGGTTGTCCGTTACTTGCATAACTCGTGGCGATTGTTTTTCCATTTTGCGATTGGGAAATGATCTGCCCGAGTTCATTTTTCGTTTCTATAAGAACTTTCGTTTTTCCATCTGGGTATTGGATGTTCTTAGTAGTGGTCAGCCCGTCATACGAAATTGCGGTGATAATATTTCCGAGTGGGTCAGGCACAGTGTTTCCCGTCGGTCGCAAATCAGGATCATTATATTGATACGTCGTAAAAACGGGAGAAAGGTTGCTGAAATAAGGTTGGGATTTCTGCGTTATTTGATTCTTGGCATAGTCATACGTAGTATCTTCGATAAGCGAAATTCCGCTTGTTGCTGTGTCAGATACCATTCGGATTACATTGTCGTAAGGATCGGTATACTGAGTGATTTTTGTCTGAATCCCACTTGTAGTATCTCGAATCGTTTTTGTGATCGATTCGTTGCTTGAAAGATCGGCTAAATTATATCTTCCAGAGTTTTTGTATTCATAGGCTTCGTTATAATCTGAATTTCCGGGGTAGGTCACCGTCAACAATCGACTACATGCGTCATAGGTTTTGCTCGTTGTAGCTCCATTGGGATCCGTCTTTGAAACTTCTAGTCCAAGAGCGGTGTCATACGTCGATTTGGTGACATGACCGAGTGCGTTCGTTGTTTGAACTGGAAACGTATGAATGTCCGAATCGTAAGCCAGAGTTGTTGTTGCTCCGAGTGCATTTGTAATAGAGACCGGATTTCCGGTTGGATCATAAGTAAAAGTGGAAGTTTGTTCCACATTCGTACCTGCAAATTGGGTCAAAGAGTCGACGACGTCTCCGCTATACGAAATGGATTGATCTTGGGACAAGCCCCCGTCTACTATCTTTTGCATTCGAGTAGTACGGCCGATCCTCCATTGGGTTGTGTCATGAGAATACGTGATGTTTGTTTGGATGCTATGACTTCCAGAAGTCTCCGCTTGCGTGAGCGGAAATCCGAAACTATCATAACCGATATCGGTATTTTTGCTAAGCTCTATTACTCCATTATGATACGAAACACTTTGAACACTTGTGGGAATAGTGAGCTCGGTTCCAAAAGGGTTCGGGTATTGGAAACCACTTTGGATCGTTTCTTGGATTAGATTCCCCGAAGCATTATAACTTCTTTCCGAACTCGAGATTCCGGCCAACCTGTAATCTATCTGGAAAAACTCAGTAATGGTGTAAAAATTTGTTCCCGAATCTTTCTCCGTAAAATCCGCAAATCCTAGGCTTCTCACAATCCCTCTCACACCTGCATAAAATCTAGAATTACTATATTGGAATGTTTCTCCGGAAGTTATGCCTGATCCTAGATTCGCATTCAGACTCGTTACCAAAAAACCTGGAGAAGAATCTACTATATTCGGATAATCTCCTGTTCCTGCTGCAATTGCTCCCGGGTGTAAATGCTTAGGTGAGTAAGCTGCGGTTGCGGATTGAACTCCGTTGGAGACAGTGATTAAATCATCTTCTCCAAAGTTTCGCAGATTCGTACTACGAACCAGAGTATGACCTTGTGTTTTATCCATCCAGAGTTTGACAAGAAGAGCATCGGGCGAGCCATCTCCATTTGCATCTTGGATCATCAACTTACCGATATCCGCTTTGTAGACACCGTTCGTAGTTTGTTCGGCTAGAGCAAAAGGTCCGAATCCGTAGGAATTATTAAGGCTGAGAATACCTGTCCCGTCAGAAAGATAACTCTCTACGTTCTGGGATTCTTTATTGTATACAATGAGATCGTCCATGCCGTCAGAGTTTACGTCTGCGAAATTAAACTGGGTTATATTTTTCCCGTCAGTCGCGTTTAGGTCACTAGAGACCTGATTCCCGAAAGAATTTCCCGTATTGAGAGATACTTTGAGTTTGGTTCCGACAAATGTAATGAAATCAGGTAAACCATCCGAGTTTACATCTCCGAAGAAGCTTTGTAGTCGATCTGCACTAGTGCCCAGATCATACTGTTGAGTTAAGGATGTTTTATTAGTTAGATTAAAATAAGTTACGTTCAATCGATAGCGGATCGTACCATTTGAACTAGCGTTGATCGTATTAAGTTGGGACTGTATATCGCTAGCTTGGGTATTGATTGGACCGATCTGGTTAGCATAGACTAATTGCAGGTCATTAGCAAGGGTGTTTGATACAGGAATGGCTGTCCCTGAGAGTGCAGCTTGCAGTTGGGTAATATCAATATAATTGTTATCCGTATTTAGACAGGCGACATTCACTCCGGAGCTATTAGGAACGAGAACGATGTCATCTATGGAATATCCGAGAGAAAGGCTTGCGATATAATACGTACATCCTTGTAGGTAATAGTCGATCACAGAATTGAAATCGCTCGTGGATACGCTAGATGTTCCAGAATTCAGAATCGAATTTAAGATATCATTTTCTGTATTATAGGAATTTGTGATCGTTTGAGCTTGGGAATTTAGGTCATCCAATTGGTTACTAAGAGCGGTATAGCTAGCGTTTTCACTGTACTGTTCTAATCTTACATACTCAGATTTTCCATCGGCATTCATATCTAGAAAGTCATTGATGAAATAATTGGAAGTTCCGCTAACCTGAATTGCATTTGCAAAACTTCCCTTCTGATTGAGGTAGATATTGAATTTGCTTCCATCGTAATGTATAAAATCGGTCAGGCCATCCGCATTCATATCAGCAAACCAATCGGCTGGAGCCTTGTCTGCAGCCATCCGCTTTGTATTCGTGCTAGAATATTCGAAAAAGTATGAATATGGAGCAAAGACCGTCATGTTTCTGTTAGCTGCAGGAATCAAGACGTTAGAGAAACTTGTTGCGTTTGAGAATGAAGAAGATTTGGAATAGATGACATTTAATTTTCCGTTATTTTCATACGCAAAGTCTGTTCTTCCATCTCCATCCAGGTCAACTGGTTGAGAAAATGTATTATAATGTAATGGAATGGCTGGACTTAAGAAACTCGTCGAGGAATCCATACTTCCGTTTTTGATTGTCCAGGCTCTAAGTTGAATGCTGTTATTGGTTTCAGATCCGACTACACTCGCAAAATCTTGAATGCCATCTCCGTCCAAATCCATAGACATCCAGTTGGTCAATCCGGAATCGATTCCAGCGGAGCAGTAGGTTGGTCCTCCCCAATTATTATAATCTAAGCAAAGAGAAACCAAATTCTCAAAGAATCCTTGATTGCCTCCCCAGCAGGGAGCATAGGCTGCGCAAAGACATGCTGCTGGACCGTAGTTACAGCTATCCCGTTCCGGGATAGGCATATGCATTGCGTATTGCAAATAGTCTGCCATTCTCTTCTCAGTAGCCGTGGCTTGTGTTGGTAAAGGGTTTTGAAATAAGAAGTTCGCATAGAGAAGAAGTCCGCTCGGAACAAACAGATTCAAATTTGAAATTGTTGTGTTTAGATTTATATCCGCAACGGATTGCAGAGAGAAATTTTGGTTCCCGTACTGGAAATTTAGATCGTTGTAATCTTCGGAACCGAATGCGTTAGATTCGCTTCGGTTTAGTGAAACGAGTAGAGAGCGTTCAGACATATTCCCGGTCGAGTATTCAAGTCCATATTTTCTAATCACGGAGCCATCGACCGTGACGCGAATTTCTTCCAGTCGCTTGGTGGTTTGGACCAAAGCTCCGTACATATAGTTAGGAGAAAAGTCCGTGCGATCTTCGTATAAGAATTGAACAGTACGGTTTTGGTAGCTGATTTGATTCGGGTAGTATTCACCATTCGTGCTATCTTCAATGTACGTAATATTATACCCATTGCCGAACGGATCTCTTACTTGGCTTAAAGCCCATGTACGAATAGAGCCATTTTTACCTAAAGCTTCAATTCGAGAATCGGAAGTAGAACCGAATGTGTATTGAGTTCCATCTCTATCCGTTGCTAACCAAGAACATGGGCCATCTCCACATATACCCTGCGGAACATACTTGATCCAAGATTCCTTTCTTGAATGGAAAGTTGTTCGATTGCCGGATACATCTAAAAGTTGTCCCGCTTGGGAAGAGATGAAATCGTCACTTCCATCATAATTAACTCCAAAACTTGGATCTCTCGAGATAGAATGAATTCCTTCTAAATTCCAGCCGACTCCGACGAGCCCATTCGTTCCATCTGATGAGTAGGATAAAGATAATTGAGGTATGATTCCTTTTGTTCCAGGAGGAAGAACAATCTCCACGGAAGTTGCAAGTGATCCGACAGGTGTTGCTCTAAGCTGAGGTAAATCTTGAGGAACCAGAGATCCTGTGATACTTTGAAAAAGAGAACGAATAGAGAATCCACTAAAAATAAAATAACAGGTAATTAATAACAAGATCCCGGTTGACTTTCTCTTCATATTACATTCCTTGTGCTGTGTTGATCCCTTTATATTTTTCTAACTATTTTTAATTATTAACTTTCAAATGTTAACTTAATGATTTTGAAATTTATCTAATTCCAATCTCAGAAGCTCGTTTTCTGCTTGTAACAAAAGTTTTTCCCTTTTTTCCAATTTTAATTTGGATACAAGGCGCCATATAAAGATGATATTCTTTATTGATCTTGGGACTCGCTTCTCTTCATATTGGATAGCGATTAATGTATGAAATTTTCGTAAAGCCCTGACATAGTAGGGTAGCTCTGAATTAAGTTCGAAATATGCTATGTTATACCAGTTTGGTTTGCTCTTAAAATTTTTGGGATTGCGCAATACTTCGATTCGATTATTGTTCAACATAAATTAATTATAAAGTTCACTCGAGGAGACTGGAAATCTGCTTAACTTTCCAAACTGATAAGGTTCAGATAGGGCGAATGTGTGTTCCAAGAGCGTATAACTCGGTTATCATTAGAGAATATTTTAGCAATAATCAAGCAAATAATTTGTCAATATGTCAAAAATAGTAAAGAAACTAGATTCCCCTGGATTGCGGCTTCAGCACGCATTTAAAGAGCTGGGAATTACTCGTGAGGATGGCGCGGAATGCGTTGGGGTATCGGTAACTACAATGAACCGATACTTATGTGATATGGAGCAAATACCGGAAATCCGGATGGATTTTTTGCTTATTAAGAAGGGGATATCTAAGACTTTCGTCTTCGACAATAAAGGCGAGCCAAAGGCCTCCTGGGATGAGCGCCTTGCATTCCTTGATAAAGAAAAAGCATTAATCAAGGAAATAAGGCATAACGCTGTCTTAAAAGAATTGGTCTTAGAATTGGCAAAGCTGAATGAGCGAGATCTCCTATTGATTAGCTCAGTAGTTTCGAGATTGAAGTAATAAAGTTATCTTAAGAATATTTTTGTTACTTTATTCGAATATTTCCAAGCCTGCTCTGAAGTGCTGCCGTCTTCTGTATATGCTGCTTCAGTGATTAATTCGGCATGTAATTCGAAAATTTCTTCTCTTCGCTGATTCTCAAATTGATCACATAGATTCTTAAAAGAAATTGGATCCATCCAATTTAAAAGAAGTCTATTAATAGAAATAATTACCGAAGAGAAATTTGGATTTCTAAAATCCTCTCTAAAACCAACTAAATCCACATTAAATAGTCTATACTTTGTTATTGGAATCCAGGATAACCAAAGAAATCCGAGCATTCCTAGAGTGGCCAAAGAGTTTAAGTAAATACCTAATAGAGGAAGAAAAAATAAAAAAACCGAAGAGATTACGCAGGCTAAAAGTATTCCCGAGAATAAATAAATCGAGTGAAGCCGAACAATGTAATTTCCGTAAAACAGATTGTATGTGATCACGCCTAATCCGGAAAGAAGAGACAAATATATATATCCTAGTATAAAGTAATAAGAGATACTCGCTTTAAAGTGAACCGTATCTCCATCGAAATAAACAGGAGATACGTGTCCGAACAGTGAAAGAAGCGAAAGGGTGATTATTGCGACAGTATGAAAACCTGAGAGAATTTCTGGAACGGATACTGGATCATGAGGCCTTGTATAATTCATAATAATATATGTGGCTAACCAAGGTATAAACAATGACGGGATTGGAGTTAAGTTTATGATAAAGATTCGAAGTTCCGTACTGAAATGGAATTGTCCGAGAAACATTAAAAAGCACCAGAGCGATAAGCAGAACGTGAGTAGTGAATATGCTTTGCAAAGATCGTTACGCTCAGACCTATTATAAAATAAATAAGCAGATGCAAATAAGAGAATCGATGATAATAGTGCCAAATTAATTCCCCAAGTACGTCGTTTTTCGGTCAAATACTCCGTTATTTGATCGGATTGGCAAGAAGAGTTAGAGATTTTAGCACAGAAAAGCTTAGTTCAATTACTTGCCAAAAAGAGACATAAAATTTATTTTCTACCATTCTTCCGTAGCCGGGAAAATAAATTTGTCTGTTATAAATTGGCGAATCGATAGCTCCATATTTTTCATAGATGCTTCTGATTACCGAGTTCGAAACATCGTACATTCCGAACGCTTTCTTTACCCCACGCTCAAGCATATGTTTCGCAGCATATCCGAATAAGCATCTACTCGCTTTTCTAGAATCGAGTGTCCTTGTAAAGATAAATGAATTTAAATCAGCCACATCTCTTCCCAAATGGCCGTATCGTTTCTCCTCTCCATCGATAAATCCCCACTCAAAGGGAAGGAGATTTGATTTTGATTTATAAATTAATCTTAATACAGCTAAGACTTCGCCTTCTGCGGAGGTCGAAAAAAAGTAAGTGGAATACGGATCGTTGTAGCTATCGAAATCTTCAGAAAACCCCACATATCCATGAGAAATGTAGTTCTCTTTAATAAAGGTTCTTAACCCTGAAACTAAATCGGGATTTTTGGCATAGTCGATACAATAGATCAAAGTGCCTGATTTCTCTATCGCGAAGGGAAGGGGAAGATTGGAAGAATCCTTGAATTTTTCCATAAGAATATTATGTCACATAAAGTTTAACAAGGCAATCAGAAAATCCGTTTCGATGTATTATAAAAATATTTTGGAGTATAGGAAGTAGGTGAGGATTGAGCTCTAAATCATTGCACACAGAAAGGCCCGTCCGGTTCGATGGGCCTAACTTCACGCATTAATTACTTTCCTGAAGCTGAACTTGTTCCGATTTTCCACGAGTGATCTCGGCAAAAGTCTCCTCGTACTTAGGATGAACGGTCCCGAATACATAATCCCAGATAGTGGTGTATAAACCGTAATTGTAGCGGAAACTTTGGTGATGCATATCATGATTCGTATTCGTGTTGATCAGTTTTAGGATCCTATTGGAGATCATCCAAGACGGAAATATTTCATACCCGCTATGACCTAATACGTTTCGTATGATTTGAAAGGTCATGAAGACCAAGAGGGCGAGAGGATGAACTGGAAACAGAGTAGCTATGATCGGAAGAATAAGTGCATGGATCAAAGCTTCCCAAACGCTAAAAGAATAAGCGGTCCAAGGAGAAGGGATTAGAGAATCGTGATGAACCTTATGGACTATCTTAAATAACCAGCGAGTATGCATGAGTCGATGGGTCCAGTAAAAGTAAAAATCTTGGATTGCTAAGATGAGCAAGGTGCTGAGGATTAGATACGTCCAACCATGGTCTTCAATTCTCTCATAGAACTGAAAGTATCCGTATTTTCGGAGCACGAGTACCACGAAAGTAACTGCGGTGTATACTACAACGGAAGAAACAGAATATAAAAACTCCCTTCTAAATTGAGCATTTGTGGCGAACTTATTCTGGATCTTTCTATTTTGGAAGGGATGTTTCCAAATATAGAAAAATAGAAATGCCAAGCTAGCAAACGCAAGGTATCTCAGAAAATCTATTAAGAAGATTACTGGAATTTTGGGGCCCAACTCAGACAAGTAGGTAAGCAATTGGTCTTGGAAGCACATATTTGATCCTTTGCGCCATATCGGGCGCTATCACATAATTAAACCAGATTGCGTTTCCTAATTCCGATCGATTCCGGCCAAAAGCTGATCGATTCCGGATTCGATCGGCTATTTTCCGAGTTCCTTCTGCTTTCGAAAATCGCTGGGAGTTGTTCCTACAATTTCTCGAAAGGCGCGATTGAAAGGGGCGAGAGAGCCGTAACCCAGATCCATGGCGATTCGTAAGACTTGGATCTCTTTTTTGTCCGGACTGGAAAGTATTGATTTGGCTTCTTCTATCCTAAAATGGTTTAGGAATTCATTAAAGTTTCTATATCCGAGGCCTTTGTTGATGAGTCTTCTCATCTTCTTTTCGGGAACATTTAGTTTTTGAGCTAAGGCAAGAATGGTCAGGTTTTCATGTAAGTATACTTTATGATCCTTTAAGAGAGAGTTCAACTTTTTTAGAAGATCCTCATCCAAGGGTTCTTCTTCGTTTGTTGTTTCTTTCTCGCGGATCGGAAAGTTAGTCTCCCTGAACTCGAAGATTCGGAAAGAGATAAAGAAAACTAACAGAAAAATGAAGAACGAATTTATCAGATCTAATGTGGCTGAATATTCTTCTCGCATAGTAATCACTTCGACTAATACGACGCCCATACTATAAAGGCCAGTTAGCCATGAGAAGAGCACTCGGAACTCTCTCCTAGATTCTAATAAATCTATCTTCTTATCATTTAAAACCTTTGCTAAGGTCCAAAGTATCAAGATCAGATAAAAGATCTGGGGAGAACTAAGTAGGATCTTAGAAACAACCGAGTTTGCATCCGCTGTGTTTGAAAAGAAAAGTATATAAGAACTATAGCTGTTAATAAAGAGGAATAATAGAATGTGCCAAGGTCTTAGTTCAAAATCATCCTCGAATAGGCTCGATACGAAAAGAAAGAATAAAATCGAAACAGAATGACAGCCTGTATATACAATCATGGCCCAGAATAGGTCCACATTCGAATGGTGAACCCAAGGACAAATGAAATATGCGATCAAGGATAGGGAAAACAAACTTCCTAAAACGTTTTGGTAAGAGATCTTTACTCGGATGAGAAAGTTTAGGATTAGAAAACCTAATTGTGCGATCGTTGTAGCTTTTAGGCAAAGAATGATATTTTCAGTCTGTAACATTTTGTCGAAGAGAATCTAATTGCAAAAGAATTTTAGCCCTGAGTCGAGTAGTTGATTCTATTACCCGCAGTCTTTCAATCAAAAATCAATTTCAGGATTTACGGAACTATTGATTTAGACGTCAAACATTTCAGGATCTTGTTCACAAATTTTTAATGTTTATACCGATTTCCTTCCTATCTCCTAGATAGTTCTTTGAATCAATCCGCTTAGATCCAAGTAAGTAAAAAATATCTTAAAGAACTGGGTTAAACGTAATCTATGCAGGATCATATTAAGGAACATTGGGATGTAATTGTAATCGGGGGAGGGCAGGCAGGTTTGTCTGCAGGTCATTACTTAAGATCTAAGGGAGTGGATTTTCTGATTCTTGATGCTTCTAAAGAGATAGGAGAAGTATGGGAGAAGAGATGGGATTCACTTGTTCTATTCACTCCTAGGCAATTTGACGGACTTCCCGGTTATCCATTTCCTGGAGAACCGAGCACTTTTCCAAACAAGAATGAAATGGCAGCTTATCTGAAAGATTATGCACGTAAGTTTTCCTTACCTGTTCTTTCGAATACGGATGTGGAGCGAATTACAAAGATCTCTAAGAGATTCGTTTTAGATGCCGGTACTAGAAAATTCTATTGTTCTAAGGTCATTGTGGCTGCAGGTAATTCTTTGCCTCGCATTCCAAGTTTTAGCTCGTACATAAACTTTGATATAAAACAAATACATTCTTCTCAATATAAGAATATCGCCGATTTGCCGGAAGGGGATGTGTTGATCGTTGGTGCAGCCACTTCAGGTGTACAATTGGCGTTGGAGATTTCTCGCTCTCATAGAACGTTTATAGCAGGAAAAGTTTCCGGAAAGATACCGGATCTTCTTTTTAAGCTCTCTAGATTCTATTGGTGGTTCATTCATAATGTTTTAACGATCCAAACTCCGATGGGAAGAAAGATCCGAAAGAAAGTCCTGACAAGTGGCGCGCCTCTAATCAAGGAATCTGAAAAAGATCTAAATGCGTCCGGAGCCATAAGATTGCCAAGAATTGAAGGTGTGAAGGATGGACTTCCTTTGTTGCAAGATGGAAGAACGATCGAAGTTGCGTCTATCGTATGGTGTACTGGCTTTAAACCTGACTTTTCCTGGATACAAATACCGGATTTACGATTGGATGAGATCGGTTGGCCCATCGCTCCGAGAGGGATCTCTAACATAAATGGATTGTATTTCATAGGGAATCATTTTCAGTTCGGTCTTACTTCTTCTTTAGTGGGAGGCGTAGGAAGGGATGCTAAGTTCGTGGTCGATACATTGTATGAGAGCAAAATATGAAACCTCTGCTTATTGTTCTAGATGATTGGGAAGGAAGAATTGCTTCTTCACCTGTTTGGAAGAAGATCTCGGATCTGGTAGAGATCTATTTTTTAGAAGGACCGATCAAAGATTCTAATTCGGAAAGGATCCAAGAGGCTGAGTTCTTGATGGCGATACGTGAGAGAACCATTCTTTCCGAAGAAGTTTTCACGTTGATGCCTAATCTGAAGTTGATACTTCAAACAGGCGGTCATGCATATCATCTAGATAAAGAGGCTGCGACTAAGAGAGGAATACAAGTCGCTCTGGGGAGAAGGGCACAGGCTCCCTTGAAGTCCGTTCCCGAGCTTACAATCGCGATGATGTTGAGTCTAACTCATCTTATTCCTCTGGCTCAGTTTGAAATGCGAAATGGAAACTGGCCTTCTCTATTGGGCAAAACTCTACATGGAAGAAGGCTTGGGATCCTCGGCTTGGGTCGTCATGGTTCCAAAGTAGCTCAGATTGCAGAATCTGCCTTTCACATGAATGTTGTCGTATGGGAAAGGCCTGGCTCGAAGCAGGTTAAAGATGATGAATACGAAAGAATTTCTCTAGACGAGCTCTTGTCAACGAGCGATATTATTAGCATTCATCTGAGATTGTCGGATGAATCTAAGGGGCTCCTAGATTCTCAGAAATTCAATCGGATCAAAGAGGGATCTATTCTAATCAATACTGCGAGAGGAGCAATCTTAGATGAGAATGCATTAATGGATGTGTTAAAAAGCGGACGCTTGGCCGGAGCTGGTTTAGATGTATTCGAAGAAGAGCCGCTTAAAAAAGATTCTCCTCTTCGTTTCTTGCCGAATGTTCTATTGACTCCTCATATTGGATGGACTGTAGAAGAGGTATTCGAGGAATTTGCAGATATCGCCGCCACTCAAATTGCACAATTTCTTAAAGGTGAATTGCCTGAGTCCGAGTTGCTTAAATGAAAGGCCTTGATATTTATCAATAATTCCTTTGGGAATAATACAAATATTTAGCTGACAAAATTTCATTCATTATCCATATACACTCTACGTTAAAATTACTCCGTTTTTAGGAACGGTGGTGAGATATAGATACAAAACGATTTAACGTCATCTGCTGAATCAATCGTGCAAGTCGTCTTCAAGTAGAAACTATGTTCGTCTTGAAGGTGCATTTCATTCGAGAATCGTAGAAATGGGAAACGATAGTTTGGATTTGAGGGCTAATAAAATCAGATTAGGGATAGTGCTACTCATAGCCTTAGTTCCCTTTCCTATCATACAAATTTTTCATTCTTCTCTGTACTTCGAATCCGAAGTTTCTCCCTATCTTCTATTTCATAATATTGCAGAATCATTTAGTATATTCGTGTCCATGTCCATCTTCGGAGTGGGTTGGTTCAGCTATGCGCAAAGTAAGGACAGACATACTCTTTTCATTGGAACCGTATTTCTAGGCATCGCTTTAATGGATATGATGCACATGCTCGCGTATGCCGGTATGCCTGATTTCGTAACGTCAAATTCTCCGAATAAGTCTACTCAGTTCTGGATCATTGTACGTTTCTATGCCGCAGCTTCCTTTTGCGTGAGTGCTTTCCTTCCGAATGAAAATAATACAGGACGCTTAAGATGGATATTCCTGGTTTTTCCTATTTTGGTTTCTCTTATCTCTTTCGTAGCGATCACTTTTTATCCTAACCTTGTGCCGATCACATTTTCAGCTACAGAAGGACTTACCCCGTTTAAACGAAATTCAGAATTTTTAGTCATCGCATTGCTGATCTCAGCCACAATTGCGTATTGGTTCCGGGTAAAGAAATACGGATGGAATTCTAATAAATATTTTCTATATGCATTCGTATTTAGTATATTGAGCGAAGCCGTTTTTGCAGTGTATACAACCGTATTTGATATTTATAATATACTTGGTCATATATACAAGATCATATCTTTCTATTTAATCTATAAAGGGGTGTTCATTTCCTCGATCAACAAACCATACAAACAATTACTCGATACGAATGATCGTCTTAAAGATGAAATATTGGAACATGGAAGGGTGCGTCACGATCTGGCTCAATCTTTATCCGAAAAAGAGGCCTTGATTCGTGAAATTTACCATCGCTCCAATAATACGTTGCAGGTAATTGGCAGCCTAATTTTCCTTCAGGCAGAAACGTATCCTGAGAATCCAAGTGTAAGGTTGATGGCAGAAAGGACCCAAGATCGTATCCAAGCGATTTCATTGGTGCATAGGTTGCTTTTTGCAGAACGAGATCTTTCCTCCATCTCAGTTAGAAAATATGTATCAGAGCTCGCAAATTATGTGCTGCAAACGAATAAAGAAGCATCTCGTAATGTGAATTTGGTCGTAGATGTAGAAGATCGGAAAATTTTGATGGATATAGCCATCCCGATCGGATTGGTTCTTTCCGAATTCTTGAGCAATACGATGAAGTATGCTTTTCGGGATTCTTCATCCGGAAATATTTTCATTTCTTTTATCGAAGACCCGAAGGGAAGATATATCTTAAATTATTCGGATGACGGTGTAGGAATGCCCGAAGATTACGATTTTAAAAATAGCAGTTCTTTAGGCATACAATTGGTCAGAGGAGTGTCAGAAGTGCAACTCGCGGGAAAAATCTCATTTCGTACTGGGCCGAAGTTTCATTGCGTAATTGATTTCCCGAGGGATATTTATAAGAAACGAGTTTAGAATGAATGAGTAAATTGAATGTTCTCGTAGTAGAAGATGAAATTATCACCGCCATGGTAGTCAAAAGGGAGTTGGAGAAGATGGGATGTAACGTCTTAAATCTTGCGACTTCTGGAGAAGATGCAGTTCGAATAGCAAAGGCGGATCGTCCGGATCTTATTCTTATGGATATCACTCTTGCCGGAGAGATAGACGGAGTAACCGCAGCATCCGAGATTAAGCAAGAGATCGATATTCCAATCGTCTTTGTTACAGGATACCAAGATTCAGTTACTAGAGAAAGGGCCGCAAGAACGAATCCTCTCGGTTTTTTCATAAAGCCACTACAAATCGCTCAACTTAAGGATCTGATCGAATCAAATTTTGAGATTTTATAATATTTGTTTTAGAATCCCATTCTTGAAGGGTTCTTTCGGTTTTTATATTTTGGAAGTTGCGTGAATAAAAATGAACTCGGTCGTAAAATCGGAATCGAGGAATTACGACCGAGAATAAAAGTTTATAGGAGATTACAGAATATCAATGATAAGCGGAGTTACTCGCTTCTGCTCCAATCATCTCCGGAAAGATCTGGTTCTTTTCCAGAAGATTTTCGCTTAAGTTCAAGAAGGCTTTCGCGTTATTGTCATCCATCTTGCATTCTAAGCTATGTTCTTCGCAGTATGAGTTAGGCTTGTCTCCTTCCATAGAATAAGTATGCTTCTTTTCACTGTCGACAAAGTGATATAGAAGAATGTCCTTATCCACCCAGCCGATCAGATTCCCAAAGGCAAAGTATGCAAAGCCTGGGTCGTTCTTATCTAGATCTAATAGGTTCCTTCCCATGGATGAGAATTTTACACTCTTGTTCACAAAGCCTAAAACGGTCGGAATTACATCTAACTGAGATGCAATCGTTGCTTCCGTCGCAGGTTTTACATGCTTAGGAGAATATATCAAAAACGGAATGTTTCTATCTTCGAATGGCTCCAGGTGCTTGTGATGCGAATGATCCGCGACGAAGAAGAATACTGTGTCTTCGAAATAAGGAGAAGACTTTGCCTTTTCCATAAATTGCCCGATCGCCCAATCCGCGTAATGAAGAGAGTTTAAGTAATCATAATCCGTTACATTACTCGAGAAAATGTCGAAACTTTTGTTCGGCGTTCTGTAAGGATAGTGAGTGGTTAAAGTAAGAGAGACCATTAAGAAAGGACTTCTGGCCTCCATCATTTGTTCATGAAGATGTTGTAATGTGTCTCCGTCGAAATACCCCCAATCTCCAGTTTCATACTTCCCTGCGCTTTTTATATTTTCTTGGTCAAGAATATGATCGAATCCCCAGTTCTTAAAGAGAACGTTCATATTGTCGAAGGTAATATCTCCTCCGTATAAGAAATAGCTTTCGTATCCGCCTTGCTTTAAAACGGATGCAACGCTCGAGAATTTATTCACGACCTCTTGCCTGCGTAATACAGTTAGGCCTGGAAGATCCGGTATACCGGTAAGAGTAGAAAGCAACCCGTTAGCAGTTCTTCCTCCCGTTGCTATGAAATGCTCGAAGAATCTTCCCTGGCGTATTAGCTTATTCATCTCGGGTGTGACTTCTTTTCCGTCTACTATTCCTGATCCGGATGGCTTCAGAAATTTTCCAGTCCAGCTTTCCAGCATGATAATGACTATATTTGGATTCTTTTTGTTTGTTTCTTTGGGAATCGTTTCTCTCATCAGAGGAAAAGAGTCGTTTATGAATCTACTGCTCGGATAGGAGATCTTATCTTTTACTATATTCAAAGAACGTAGTTTAGACATTCTTAAATCTCGATTTACCGATTGATTGAACATATCCGTAACCATCGTGTAGATTCCGTTCATGCTCAGGCAGTTTAAGGCACGGTTATCTGAAAAAACCGCGTCGCTTACTCGCAGTGGCCTGCTTTGGAATCCTCCTCTGATTAAAACAAATACGATTATGATCACCAAAGGGATCTGTGGATACTCCATCTGCTTGGTAGACTTGGACCATTTGTAAGGATCCATCTTAGCAAAGCGATTGATGGAGTAAGGTAAAAGTATCAGAACTGCAAGTAGGGATATTGCGATCAGTAACGAGTCATGACGTATTGCGGATTTCAATACTACAAAGAAATCACCGGTTAAGAAGAGGGAACCCTCGTAACCCAGATGCTTGTTAGATTCTCTGTAATAAACAAAGTCTGCAACTAGATAGCCGATCATCCAAAAATAGATCAGGATGGGTAGGGCACCCCAAGTCAGTCTATAGAACCGTAGCCGATTTAGATAGTGAATGCAGGACAGAAGCCAGATCCAACCTAAAAGAATGGCGATGACAGCAAGGTCGAACCTTGAACCTAAGCCGAAGGCAAGTAAGATCTTGCTAAAACTTTCTCCTGCAATTTTATCGTAGTTGTCTAGCCGGAATGCTACCCTTGCCATGAATAGAGTAAGGAAGAATAGTAGGAAATAGGATCCTAGGATCTTTATATTCGGGGGAATTTTTTCGTATAGGGCGCGTGCGCGCAAAAATAATAAGCTCATGTAAAATCTGTTCGTAAGTTAGATGCATAGTCGGCTAACGTTCTATCTTGTTTTAAGATCGATCCTGCACCTTAGAGGCCGCAGGTTAAATCGCCGGTTTCTGCACATGGATTCACATTATTCGAATGCGAATCAAACTGAGATCGTATGGATCCCGAAGAATATTCGAAGTTCTCGATTTGTGCAATTGAAATTCGTCACGCGTTATGCGGTTTTTGAAATTTCGATTGCAAGAGGCCGAAAATTCGAGGCCGATTTAGACTAACGGAGGAGGGGGAAGGGATAGCAGGGACTGAATAAGTAAGCGTTGGTAAATAGATGAGTTCGAATCATACGCTACGAATACGGAACTTTTAGAAAGTTCGTGTATAAAACGAAAAGCAGAATGGATAGAATCCTGCTTAGAAGGCTTATTCTGAGCCTCATAATAGGAACCGGCAAAAATCGAGTTGGTTTCTGAGAATCTCGACTGGCGAGTTGAACTGCTTCTGTATATGAATTCGGAAGAAGAGACCGGGACCCCTTCTCCCATATAGATCTCGATTGAGTCGATGACTGCGTCAAAGGAAAGGGTAAAGAGTACGAAGGCGGAAAAAATAAAATTCCCCGCTTTCTTTAAGGACTTTCTACCGGCTTTAGTTCGAAAGAATGACAAGTCTTGGACCCGAATTCGACCCTAGTAATGTTTCGCAAATTGTCAAGACTATAAAACCGGAGTCCGGTAGCCTCGCTTTTGGCTTCTCGATCCAAGCACTTGCTAAGAGAAATCTAGGGCAATTTCTTACTTTTATTTAACCTGTATGACGCTTTAGATTTTCAGTATCTTCCCCAATTTTAGCCAATTCTCAGCCTGAGATCGGGATATTTTTTGCTTCTTGGAAGGGAGTTTTTGTCTCTTAGAGCTTTCTATTAGATTTCGGGAAAGAACTATCAATCGAACTCGGATTGTATAAAGATGGCACCTTCAGGCTCTACAGTACGACCAAGAACGGAATAGGATGAGAGAGAAAGCGTATCTGGTATTTTTCCCAAAGGATCAATCGACTCGGTTCAATTCAAAAGAGGATGCGGAATTAGAGAAGAGAGGAATTTATCTGTTTGGATTCCCATTTGATTGTATTGTCCTCGTTTCTTCTATTTCATCCAAACCCAAAAGTATAGGTGTCCTCTTGAAAGAGGCTGGAGCGGGGCAATATTCCGATTCTTTAAACTCGATAGAATGGAAAGATGAGCCGATTACGATCCGGATACCCACGGAAAAATACAAAGGCGCAAAAGACTCGGAGCTTGCCCAGATTGCAGCTATTCTGGGAAGGTATGAAGAGGCGAATCTTTACTTAGATCTATCTTCTTTTCTTTCTTTGGAATATATGAAGAAATATTCAGTAGTAAAGACATTACAGTTATTTAAAGCGAAAGAAGTCAGGGATCGATTTGACGATCTTCGGTATAGAATCGTTCGGTTGGATGGGATTCGCAGAAGCTTCTCTATATTTAAGAATCATTTAAAATTCTCAAAACAGCAAGAAGGTTATCGTAAAGAATTCAAAGAACTATACGATCCTTTGCTCGAGTCCATGGAGAAAGTCTCTCATATCTATGAAGAATTGAAGGAGAAGCTCGGCGAGAAGAAATTCTTGGTCTGGGAAATGATCGCAGAATATACGATCGTTGTATTGATTTCCTTCGAGTTGCTGATAGAATTATTGGACTATTTCGGAAAGTAAAGCGTTCGGTTCGGAAAAGATTCGCTTTATGAAAAAAGAGGCATTAGTAATCGGACTTTTCTTCTTTATTTCATATTCCTTATATTCGGAAAAATCAATAAAAGATGTATCTGCTTCAAAACCTTCTTCAGAGCAGGAAGAAGAGGAAGATGAGAAGATAACCACGAATATAGAATTTGCATCCGATTTTATTTTTAGAGGAAATACGTTCGGAAGTGAGTCTATCAGCCAAAGGGATGATATGGCATATCGTTCTTTTTTGCCGGCTTATGCGTTCCAACCTTCTATAGAAATCCCGGTTACTAAAAAGCTGTCCGTTGAGTTTTGGTTCAACCTATTCTTAACACATAAAGGCGATAGGGATTCAGACCAAAGATTCTTGCAGACCGGGCCGTCCGGAATGGAATTGCTCGGTTATTATCAGCCTCAATTAGAACAAGGTAAATTGCCGTTTGATCCCAGGGTAGTGCATCCTTATAAAGAGCAAAACGGATTGAAGAGAGATGATGGTGGCGAGATCCTGTTGGAGTATGACTTGCTCGAGTCCGAGCATTTTGGGAACTTTTCCGTAGGAATCTTTTCTTATAACACATTTCTTGCTCAGAATCGATTCTCTTGGACTCAAATGTTTATCTCCTGGAAGCTTCCGATCCTAAGGTTCCTAGAACCTAAATTATCATTTTATAAAACTACAGATCCGGATACGGATGCTCATACTACTGGGATCAACAAAGGTTCGGCTTACATACCTTTAGAATTACAGCATCAATTTGAGATCACAAAGGATCTGAAGTTTATCGCTTCTACTTCCGTAGGTTATATCATACAGAATAATCCCACTGACAGGATCTCCGGATTTTCGGATATCACGACTCAGGCAAAGATAGATTATAAAAAATTCTTCTTCTCTGTGAATATGGCTTATAGACCTAATCTGGAAATATATGACAGTAGCTATTTTTTTGACAACGTGACGACACCTCTTACAATCAAGGATGGTCGGACTGTGGATCCTTCTAAACAATACGGTCTTGCGAATCAGGCGGTGATTTCAGCAATAGAGAGCGCAACTCCGAATCCTGTTTTACAACAGATCCTGATAGATCGTTACCAAGGCCAACATATTAAGAGAGAGATCTATTACTTTACCTTAGGCTTTACAAAGGAATTGTAGAAAGAATGATCGAGAATAGCGGGGAAGGATCAGGCATGGAAATCGACGATCGGTATTGGGTCATGGACTATGGCGATAAGGATGAGATGCATTTTTATCGCAAGACCGACACATATTTTTCGGGCAAGACTTCTTCTCAGAATGTAGATCTAGTAGAATTGCCTGCGATCGGTCAAACATTGATCATCAACGGAGAACTTCAGTCAGCGCTAAACGACGAATACATTTATCATGAAGCATTGGTCCATCCTGCCTGTGTATTAAATCCAAAGTTAGAGGAAGTGCTGATCATTGGCGGAGGAGAAGGTGCTACTCTAAGAGAAGTATTAAAATATTCTTCTGTTCGATCCGTTACTATGGTGGATATAGATCGAGAATTAGTGGGGCTATTCTCTCAAACATTAAGTTCTTGGCATAAAGGATCTTTTAAGAATAAAAAGGCAAAGCTTGTATTCCAGGATGGAAGAAAATACTTGGAGGAAAGCCAAGAGAAATACGATGCAATCCTTTTGGATCTTCCTAGTTATTTCCCAGATAGAGCAAAAACGGAACCGGATCCGATCCAAAATCTATATTCTAAACAGTTCTATTCTATATGTGCTGCCCGTTTGAAAAAGGGAGGAGTTCTTGTTACCCAGGCTTCTGAGTTGACGCCTACGGATTGGAAGGGCCATGCACTGATCCGCAGGACTCTGTCTCAACATTTTAATAGCGTCATCAGCTATTCTACTTTTGTACCTTCTTTCTATACGAATTGGGGATTTTTATTGGCTTCTCAAGACATTGATCTGGAGAAGGTGGATTCCTCTAAAATAGATAAATGGATCTCTAAGAAGAAGGTTGGTTCTAAATTAGCTTTCTTTGATGGAACAACTTTTGTCGGCATGAGAGTTCTATCAAAAGAGCTTCGAAAGAATATATCAAGAAAAGGGAATGTAATTTTGGATGACCCTTTCGCAATCTCTCGGTTGAGAAAATAATGAAGTTAAAGATAATTTCTAAAACAGTTTGGATTCTTTCCATCGTTAGTTTATTTACGGATGTCGCTAGCGAAATGCTATATCCGATTATGCCAATATATTTAAAGAATATTGGATTTTCGGTGGTACTGATTGGGATTTTGGAAGGATTCGCGGAGGCAATCGCCGGATTAAGCAAAGGCTATTTCGGTAAACTTTCGGATCTTAAGGGAAAGAGAGTGCCATTCGTTCAATTCGGCTATTTGCTGAGTGCCATTTCTAAACCAATCATGGGGATCTTGCCCATTCCTATTTGGGTTTTTATATCTCGGACATTGGATCGATTCGGGAAAGGGCTTCGGACAGGAGCTAGGGACGCGCTTCTTTCCGATGAGGCGAATCCGGAAACGAAAGGGACCGTTTTTGGATTTCATAGAGCGATGGATACTTTCGGTGCGGTTCTTGGACCGACATTCGCGTTAGTTTATCTTCAGTTCTATCCCGAAAATTACTCCTTCCTTTTCTTGCTTGCGACTGTGCCTGGGTTATTCGCGTTTTTTGCTTCCGGACTTTTGAAGGAAAAAACGAGACCCATTCCAAAGAAAGAAGAAAAGGTTTCTATTCTTGCTTACTTTGCCTATTGGAAAGATGCTCCCGGTATATACAAAAGGCTGATCGTAGGACTCCTCATATTCGGGATTGCAAATAGTTCTGATCTATTTCTCTTGCTTTTGTTAAAAACAAAAGGGGCCCAAGATTCCTTCGTAATTGGAATATACATTTTTTATAATTTAGTTTATGCACTCTTTTCTCTTCCTATCGGATTAATGGCAGATAGATTTGGATTGGTCAGAACATTGATATTCGGGCTATTTCTGTTTTGCTCTGTGTATGCAGGAATGGCCTATGCGGATACTTCCTTTGAATTCTATTTATTGTTTTTCCTTTACGGATTGTTTGCGGCTGCGACAGAAGGAATTGCTAAGGCGTTGATCTCTAATATTGTTCCGGAGTCAGATACTGCTACTGCAATCGGTACTTTTGCAGGGTTGAGTAGTATTTCTGCATTGCTTGCGAGCTATTTGGGAGGTTTGATTTGGTTTTATTCAGGAGCCAAGTTCATGTTCCTTTTTTCTGCAGTAATCTGCCTTGGTGTCATTGTATATTTTGCAAGATATAGTGATGCATTTGATCTTAAGGAATCTTGAGCATCCTAGTAGCTCGAATAACCAAGCGATTCGATCCTTGCTTATTAGATGCTTATTCCTCACTTATATTTCTCTGAGATAGGGATTCGACTGTATCGTTTTGTAATAATCTCTCGAACTTTAGAAACTTAAAAGGGATGAATCTCATACATTTAACAAAATATAAGTGAGTTTTGTTTTTATTCTTTGTAGATCAAATTTTCGTTGTTAGCAATTATTAAGCGAAGAAACTGCTGCACGAAGATGTCTTTGAAACGTACTCTTATATTTGGTTTTTTCTCTTTTTATATTTTCCTTTTCGCAAACTGCTACGGACGAAAGGTCCTTGGAAATTTCGATGAATTAACAATAGGTCCTGAATACGAGGGTGAAAAGCTTGCCAGCGTAGAAAGGGCAAAGACTCAGATCTGCGATAAGACTTTTTTAAATGCCTTTCAAGTAGGGATTCACGGAGCAAAGGAAGGAGTGATTCATGAGGCTCTTAGGGCGGAGATGAGTCGAGATCCGAGAATAGTAGCCTTCAATGATGTGGTCTTTGAGCATCGTTCCGGCTGTTGGTTTATTGAATACACTCCGGAGCTTCGCAAGAAATGAAACGTATTATTTTTCTTTTACTTCTCATAATCTTTTTTCAACAATGCCTGTTTGAAAGAGGGCATATCAAAAGAGTTCAATTCAACCCAGATGGAACCGTAGTAAAGGAAGAAGAACCAGCACCTTCTCCGGATCGAGTCCAGTTGAAGAAATGCATGTATTCTTTTGTGGTTTTGTTTTGGTACAATCGACCTTTTCCTTCTACTTGGAATGATATAGTTGCCGATCCAAATACGGATGATAAGAATATCGTTAAGTTGAAAAATGCGACCATCTATATGGACGGGATTGATTTTTTCCCACCTTGGACTGTGTTCATGCTCTTTCTACCTTTTCCTACGGTGCCTATTATGAGAACTTGCGGGGTGATAGAAGGTGAGATCGTGAGTACTCCCGTTCCGTCTCATACTGCAAGCATCAAGAAATAACGTCTTGTGATTGGCTTGCTTGAAATCGTTATACGATATTTCAAATCAGAAAAATAGCGAAGTATAATAGAGCTAAGATCGTATCGAGCTAGTTTTTCTAAAGGTATTCGGATTACTTCCGGTTACTTTTTTAAACTCTAAGTAGAAGGCGGATCGGGAACTGAATCCGGAATTTTCTCCTATGCGAGCAGTGGTTTCGCTTGGATTCTCTATCAGCAAGAATTTTGCCTCTTCCACTCTATATTGATTCAGAAGGGACGGAAAACTCGTCTTAAATTCGGTATTGATGATCTCAGACAGTTGATGGACTGTGATCCCCATTTCCTTAGCCACATCTTCTTCTTTTATCGCCTTCTTGAGATAGATCTTTTCTCGTTTTAATAAACGAAGTAGTGTTTCTACGCACGCCTTTACGTCGAGAGAGGCAAGATGAGATCTCTTGAGAAGGTTCCTTTCAATTGCCCAGCGATTCGTAATCTCTCTCGCCAGTAGCGAGGCAACAAGCGCAAGCAAAGGAAAGTAGAAGATGATCCCGTAAACGGAAAGCCAATTGTACGGATAAAATTCGAAATGAAATGTAGTCTTGAATATGCTGAATATTAGAAAAACGGACCAAACTCCTACATAACAAAGTTCATCATAAGCCTTTAATGCAAATAGGGAAGGATGACTCTTGCCGAAGCAGTAAATCATAAATCCGTAATTTGCGATCAGTATCCAAATTCTATGCTCGTACCAAAAATCAAATGATACAATCAAAGGATAGAACAAGCCTAACAAGCTGGAGATCCAGAAAATCGGAGATTTGTGAATCGTTACGGACTCTTCTGCAGACCAGGTTGCCAGATACAAGTAGAAGGAGAAGTGGGTGATCCCTAAAAACAAGAAATAGCTATGACGAAAAATGGAATATTCGTATTTAAAGATGGAGGAAAACTCCCTTCCATGTAAAAAATACAGGGTCAGTCCGACGGATAATAAGTGGACCAGAAGCGCGATGAATAGAAGTTTCTTGGTCTTAAAATAAAAGTAAATATTGCAAGCGACCGCAAGTAATAGTGCCAAGCAAATTGCGGAGAAGATTACCGATCTAACTTGGATCTGAGTGTTGTAGTCTCCTTCCGATAAAAGACTAATCGGATAGTTGATATTCTCGTTCGTCTTGATGAATAGATAGTAGGTCCGTTCTTCTTGAGGTGGCAGTTGGATCGTAAAGTGTGGAAGAAGGGAACGACTTCCGAATAGAGTCGAAGTTTCATTGTTCGAAAAGAATGCTTCGTAGTTTCCTTTGGAATCAATAGAGCAGAGTTCTGCTTCCGGCACGTTCAACCAGTAGAGAGAAAGCGTCCTAACGATGGACTCCTTACTCAGATTCACGATCCTAAATCTGAGCCAGTTTCCCAAAGGACTACGGGGAACGCGAACCACGTCGCTCGTATTATGATGCCATTCCATTTCATCCAAGGACTTGAGTGTCTCAGGTTTGCAATGTTGGAATTTACTCCCCAAATATCTGTATTCTATCTTGGGACTTAGATTCTCGACGGGAGATTTTGCAAAGATCTCTACTACTTCGGGAGGTTTAGCGAGAAGCCCGATCGGAAATCCTAAAAAGAAGAATAGAAATGAAACCCAAATTTTCCTGAGGAGGCAAGAGCGCGTCTTAGGATTCTTTGTTTGGGCATCGTTCATTTCGCATATCACCTATGTTTGTTTTGCAGTAAAAAAGGATCTTCTGCCAAAAGCAAAAACTATTTAAAGTCCGGCTATAGCCTATTCTATGCTCAGGATTGGGATATATTCAGACTTAACTTGTCAAAAAGGCATAAATTGAGAATTTCTATACTATGTTTTGGAAAAATTTCAATATTAAAAACTGTCCAATGTTATAAATTTAGAAAAATATATAGACAATAAAATTGTCCCAGCCTCTAGGTGGACACGTTCTTAACCCATTGAAAAATTCTATTTCTCTGAAGGATTGAAAGCTAACGGGGAGGGGTGTAGGATATGGGTTAGGTTCGATTTTGAATCTTGGAGGTTTCAAATGGATCCAAAGTTGATCTTAGAAAATCTACTCAATCCCCCGGTCCTGTTTTTCTTCCTGGGAATCATTGCCGTTTTATTAAAGTCAGGACTTGAGATTCCGGATGCTTTATCCAAATTCTTCGGAATGTATCTCATGTTCGCAATCGGCTTTAAGGGCGGTTTTGAATTGGCGGAGGCTAAGTTCACTTCTGCGAATCTTTTTACTTTGATCGCGTGTAGTGGAATGGCCTTATTCGTTCCTATCTATACTTTCTTCGTGCTAAGGTTGAAGCTAGATGTTCATAATGCTGCGGCAATTGCTGCGACATACGGTTCCGTAAGTGCGGGAACGTTTGTGACTGCACATGCATTTCTGAACAATATGAATCTTGAATTCGACGGATTCTTGGTAGCAGGTTTGGCTTTAATGGAATCACCAGCGATCATCATTGGCGTTGCCATCGACAGGATTGCTAAGAAGAACGCAGGAGCAGAATTCTCTTGGAAAGAACTCTTGAGAGAAGCTTTCTTGGGCGGATCTATCTTCCTTTTAGTTGGTTCATTGGTCATCGGTATGTTGACAGGTGAGAGCGGCTGGAAAGCAGAGAAACCTTTTGCGGACGCTTTATTCAAAGGTATGCTTTCATTCTTCCTTTTGGATATGGGATTAGTCGCAGCTAAGAAACTGAAGGATCTGAAAACTGCGGGACCTTTCCTTGTGATCTTTGCGCTATTGGTTCCTTTGTTGAATGCATCTATAGGATTAGGACTCGCTAAATTGATCGGTATGAATGCGCCTGACGCGTTCATGTTTATAATTTTGTGTGCTTCTGCTTCTTATATTGCTGTTGGTGCTGCAATGAGAACCTCAGTGCCGGAAGCGAATCCAAGTCTATATCTTCCGATGTCTCTTGCGGTTACTTTTCCGTTTAATGTGATCATCGGGATCCCTCTTTATTGGTTCGTCGTCCAGCATTACCTCTGATCCATCGAATCTTTTGCACGACGCCTCTCCGGCGTCGTGCTACGTTTCACAACTCGAAATTAGGGAGATACAAAGTGAAATCTCAAATTCAAAAAATCAATGCACGGCAGTGTATCGAAGGTTGCGTTCTCTTTGGAGTTTTATTCTTCGGTTCACAAAATTTGTTATTCGCACAGGCTGCTGAGCCTACTGTTACTAACCCAACTAATCAAAGTGGAGATAAATCTAACGCCGGACAAAGCGCAAATAAGAATGATAGTGAAGAAGGATATGTATCTGCCCTGAAAGAAGGAGGCTTGAGTCCGGACTATAATAGGACTATGTTCATTGATCCGGAACTCGCTAAGAATTTTAATAATAGAAAGAAAGCTTGGGTAAACGATTGGATTAGAGTGGGAGCGTACATTCGTCCTCGTTGGGAAGATCGCTATAATTTGAATTTTGATAAATCGAACCGAGCGGATATTTCCAGGGTAATGCAGACTTCTCAGCTTTTCCTCATAATAGATCCTAGTCCGTATTTCTCCATGAAGATCAATATTCAAGATGCGAGAGTTTGGGGAGGAGGTTCCACTCCTGCGAGTGTAGGAGATGTTCGCGCAGATGTATTTGCGAATACAGGTACAACTGTTGTTCCTGGCCAATCTCAGAATATTCCGAGCCAAACTACGATACGAGAAGCTTGGTTTATGGTGAAGAAACTTCCTCTAGGAGCAAAGCTTCAAGTAGGAAGAATGGCTATGGCTTACGGAGATCAAAGGATGATCGGTAGCGCAAACTGGACGATCAACGGTCTGTCTTATGACGGTGCAAGATTGATGTTCGATCAGGATCATTTTAATATCCACTTCTTGGGTTCTCAAATTGTAGGAAATCAGAGCGGTCCAAATGGAGTTCTGTCTGCAAACGCTCCGATCACTGCGAAGGATCCTACTACCGGTAAGACCGTGACCTTGAGCCCTGGGCAGCCGAATAAATATTTAGTGGGAACTTATAATACCATCAAGCCGAACGATTGGTTCTTGGTAGATCTCTATGCGTTGGGAATGCTTACTTCCAAGACTCCGGCATTTGCGGGCAGTACTTATTCTACTCCTGCTGTAGCTGCGACTCCCGATTCGGATTTAACACAGAATAAATGGTCCAAGCAGCAAGACAATTTGATCACTACCGGTTTTCGTATTACGAATCGCACTGCAAAAAATAATCTTCCTAAAGATGGTCCTTGGGGCGGATGGGATTGGGCCTTAGAGGCAGCTTTCCAATCCGGTACTACCGGTGCGAAGGTGAACAAACAGTTGATGGGACAGGATATTACTCAAGCTGTTACCGTGAATGGGACCACTTATAACGTTAGCACGATCGGTACCCAGAATCAGAAATATGCAGGTAAACAGATCACTCTTCAAACAGGATATACATTCTTCGAGAAGTTAAGATTGGGAACTCAATTCATGTTGGCTTCCGGAGATGCGAATCGCCAGGACGGAAGTAACGGAACTTTTCAAACTCTGACCATGCCAAGGTTCGGGGTGTTTCCATATTGGAATAACGTTGCCGGTCTGTCAGAGAATGTGGGAATGAAGAACCTAAGATCTTTGACCTTCAATATAGAATATAAAACGGAAAAGTTCGGAACATTCTACGCTTCTTATTTTATTAATAGCAAGGATAAGGTTCAGGATGCTTGGTATGCGATCAATGGTTCTGCAAATACCGGTTTCAGTACCGAGTTGAACGGTGTTGGTCAGACCACTGCAGTTATAGGCAAGCAAGGAAGAGGTATCTACAACGAGATCGATATTGCTTGGTCTTATATGATCAACGAGTATTGTTCTCTTTGGTTAGGAGCAGGCTTCTTGACTGCGGGTAATGCTGTTAAGAACCAAAGGAATGCTTTATATACTTATAATGTTCAGACTGGTGCGATATCTGCTCTGAACACGAACGTAGTCAACGGGACGCAAGGAGCGGCAAGCCAGGCACGTATGTTCTATATGCAGTTTAACGCTCTCTTCTAGACGGAAAAGCAAATGACTATCATATCTTACTTTTTAGTTTTAGCCTCTCTCATTTTACCCTTCCTGATCGGAAGGGTATTGGGATTGGATTTCATGGGAAGCGATAGTCCTCTTCT
>NZ_RQEP01000006.1 GCF_004770055.1 Leptospira semungkisensis
TGCCCAAGCATCTCCCTTCATGTTTGCGTGATCCAAATCCAGTTTGATCCCTTCTCCCGCAAGAGAATAGCTTGTGTCATGATGACGTAAGTCTCTAGAGAAGCCGATGCATTTCTCCACCATTCCCACAAAGCCGAGTTCTCTCAGTTGTTTTGGAGTAAGAGCTCCGCAGATTTGAAGCCTCTCTCTATTTGTGGATTTGCTTGCCGCTCTTTCGAAATGACCGGCCACATCTTCTGTGACATCTGCAATTCGTTTTGCAAGATCCGCAAGTACGGATTCGGAGAGATCTTTTTTCAAACGCACTTTTCCGGGAGAAAGAGCTCCTCTTCCGAAACGGTTTCCAGTAAGAGCCTCCATGACTCCGAGAGGAACCCCTCTCTGCATGGAGCAAACTCCTTGCAAAGGATAGTATCCTACGTCACCCGCAATCGCACCCATATCCCCGATATGGATCGCTATCCTTTCTATTTCGAGAAGGACAGTTCTTGCGAAGGCGACTTCTTCTGGAACGGAAATGCCATGAGCCTCTTCGAATGCCTTACTGAATGCGATCCCATAAGCAACGCTTGAGTCTCCGGAGATCGCTTCCGCGTAGGAAGAGATATCATCCTTATTCTTGCCTTTCAATAAGTCCAAGAGTCCTCTT
>NZ_RQEP01000007.1 GCF_004770055.1 Leptospira semungkisensis
TTACTTCTACTTCTTCTCAGCACCGGTTGCTGGGGATTTTACCTTCTTTTACATGGTGTATTATGAAAAACGTTACCGGTATTTTTCATTCTTCTGAAACCAAACAGACTCATAGATTCTGGCTGACCAAGGACGGGATTGAAAGAGAAACTCTTTCCAAATCCGAAGAGAAGAATCTTTATGAGGATCATGCAAATCCGATCTGGATCTTAAGACATAGCCTCGGAACAAACCAAGGTCCTGAAGATTATTCTCATATCGATTATGAGAAGTATCTTTCTCAAGATAGAAAGCATCTCTTGGAGAAGTTTCTAACAAGAGCAGGGATCAAAGACATTATCTATCGTGGTTTTAATGTTCCTGTTCCGCCATCTTATTATTCTCATGCGGTCGGTCCAATCCATGCGGGTGTGATCGAGCCGGGTCATTTCAGATTCATCGTCCAAGGAGAGGTCATCCAGAATTTGGATATCCGCTTAGGTTTCCAAAGAAGAGGACTCTTGGACTTATTGAAAGGCAAGAATAAGGATGATATCTCTTCCTACGCGGAAGCGATCTCCGGAGA
>NZ_RQEP01000008.1 GCF_004770055.1 Leptospira semungkisensis
TATCGCGTTTCTTGGGATCATACTTCTTCGTTCTTCTTTGCATGTGATCAACCAACCGATCGAGTTCTTAGCGGCAAACGCTTCTTCTCATCCTGAGATCATCTGGGTGGAGATTGGACTTTGGCTTGCGATCTTCGGTTATACTGCAAAGCTCGGTCTCTTTCCGAATCACGTCTGGATCGAAGACACGTATGGAGAAAGTCCGACGCAAGTTTCTTCTTTACTTTCCTCATTCATTCCTGTTTCGGTTTGTTTCGCACTTAGACCGTTTGTGCATCTGGATCACCAACTCTTTCCTCATACATTCAGCGGTGCGGACGGACTTCTTGTGCTTGGGATCATCACGATCCTATACAGTATATTCGCGATCTATGATAGAAATGACATCCGAAGGATCTCTGCTAAGGTTGCTCTTTTTCACACGGGAGCTCTCGCAGTATTTCTTTGGATGGACTTAAGCGAGGCAGTATTTCTTTACATGATGGCTACGAACTTAGTCGTTAAGTCTCTTCTATTCATTAGCATGGGGATCGTGAGAATGGATGCAGGCAAAAGAGAGTTGGGTAAGATTATCCAAGCGGATTCAATCAACAAGCCTGCATTGTCTCTTTTCATCCTAGCGTTATTCTTAGCTTTCGTGATGCCTGGATCTCCTATCTTTGTTACAGACATTGTTCTTATCAAAGCAGGACAGATCGGAGGAAAATCCTTTGTGATCCTTGTTCCTATACTTGGGATCGTATTCTTCGGAGTAATGCTCTATAAGCTTGCACCTCTTCTGAATATCAAAGGAAGACCATTTCCAAAGGATCTTTCCACCATTCTTAGGATCAGAATGACGAACGGATTCTTCTTACTTCTACTTCTTCTCAGCACCGGTTGCTGGGGATTTTACCTTCTTTTACATGGTGTATTATGAAAAACGTTA
>NZ_RQEP01000009.1 GCF_004770055.1 Leptospira semungkisensis
TGCCCAAGCATCTCCCTTCATATTTGCGTGATCCAAATCCAGTTTGATCCCTTCTCCCGCAAGAGAATAGCTTGTATCATGATGACGTAAGTCTCTAGAGAAGCCGATGCATTTCTCCACCATTCCCACAAAACCGAGTTCTCTCAGTTGTTTTGGAGTAAGAGCCCCGCATATTTGAAGCCTCTCTCTATTTGTGGATTTGCTTGCCGCTCTTTCGAAATGACCGGCCACATCTTCTGTGACATCCGCAATTCGTTTTGCAAGATCCGCAAGTACAGATTCGGAGAGATCTTTTTTCAAACGCACTTTTCCGGGAGATAGAGCTCCTCTTCCGAAACGGTTTCCAGTAAGAGCCTCCATGACTCCGAGAGGAACTCCTCTCTGCATGGAACAAACCCCTTGCAAAGGATAGTATCCTACGTCACCTGCAATCGCACCCATATCCCCGATATGAATCGCTATCCTTTCTATCTCAAGAAGGACGGTTCTTGCGAAGGCAACTTCTTCTGGAACGGAAATGCCATGAGCCTCTTCGAATGCCTTACTGAATGCGATCCCATAAGCAACGCTTGAATCTCCGGAGATCGCTTCCGCGTAGGAAGAGATATCATCCTTATTCTTGCCTTTCAATAAGTCCAAGAGTCCTCTT
>NZ_RQEP01000010.1:300000-428327 GCF_004770055.1 Leptospira semungkisensis
GAGAGGATCGGGCTTTTCGTTTATAAGGTCCGAGAGAGTATTTCCACTTTTCTTCCCCTCCGCTTCCGATATCCTTGGTCTAAGAACTGGACTTCAGCCTATATATGAACATAAAATTTACAGCACTTGCGAGTGTGATCGCAATCTCTCTGGCAGCCATCGCTTTTTTCTCTTCTAAAGAAACCTCTTACACTCTATTGGATGCTTCCGAATTGGCAGCTCATCCCGCTAAGTACGAGCCGGACGAACTTTTAAGAGTTCGAGGCTTTGTAAAATTGGGTACCGTGATCCGCGAAGGAAAGACCGCAAAATTCACCCTTCAATTGAACGACAAAGAAGTCCCGGTTTTCTTTACGGGAGCTACTCTTCTTCCGGACGCTTTTAAAGAAGGAACAAGAGCCAGAGTGGACGGAGTTTGGAAAGGAGGAGTCTTGGTAGCCGATAGAGTCGAAGCCAAATGTGCTTCTAAATACGAAGCCGGATATCAGGGAGAAGAGAAAGAGTATTAATTATTTCTTATATATTTATCTTCAGGATTTTTAAATGAACGATTTAGGCGCCCTCTGTCTTATTTCCTCCTTCTCAGTTTTATTATTCTCTTTGATCCAGACCGGTTACGGGATCTATAAAAAGGATTTCCGTGCCTTAGAGCTCGGCCGTTACACTTTGATGGCCAATTTCGGTCTCATCTTACTTGCATTTACGGTGCTCGTAGTCCAGCTGATGAGAACGGATCTGAGCAATTATTACGTTGCGATGCATTCCAGCGAACATCTTCCGATGTTCTACAAGATGACTTCTGTCTGGTCCGGTTCTTCCGGTTCTTTGCTCTTTTGGAATCTTCTTCTTTCCTTATTCACATTTATCGTTCTTTGGCAAACCAAGGACTTAGCTAACGATAGAATTCCGGTCATGCATTTCAGCCTGGCTCTGATCTCTTGCTTCTTTTCTTTCTTGGCGATCTTCTTTCCGGACGCTCAACCTTTCCGTGAATTCCAACCCGCTGCAGTTGCGGGAAGAGGACTAAATCCTCTCTTGCAGCACTGGGCCATGATCATTCACCCTCCTATCCTGTATGTCGGATACGTGAGTTTTGCGATCCCATTCTCGATCGCTACGTCTGCATTGATCACAGGCCAATTGTCTGAGAATTGGTTTCGATTCGTAAGAAGATGGAGCATCTTCTCCTGGTTCTTCTTGGGCACAGGAATTCTTTTAGGCTCTAAATGGGCTTACGAAGAATTGGGTTGGGGAGGTTACTGGGCTTGGGATCCAGTAGAAAATGCAAGCCTCATGCCTTGGCTTTTATCCACTGCATTTCTTCATTCCATGATCATTCAGGAAAGAAGGGGAATGTTAAAATTTTGGAATATGCTTCTGATCGTTTTAGCCTTCCATTTCTGTCTTTTAGGAACTTGGATCACTCGAAGCGGAGTATTAGAAGGACCTCACTCTTTCTCCAAATCCAGCATCGGAACTCCTTTTATCATCTATATAGGTGTCAGTTTCTTCGCTCATATAGGAGTGCTCCTCTATCGAAGAAATCAACTGAGGCCGGAAAGAAATTTGGAGGCAATGACTTCGAAAGAAGGAAGTTTCCTTCTGAATAATTTCCTATTGGTCATCGCAACTCTTTCGATCCTTTTAGGCGTATTCTCTCCTTTACTTTCCGGAGTAGAATACAAGGCTCCTTGGTTTAATTCTTGGGGAGTTCCTGCAGGAATTCTTCTCATTTTATTGATGGGTGCGGCGCCTCTACTTGCTTGGAGAAAAGGTGCAGATAAGATCTTCTTTACTACATTATTCAAGCCTTTGCTCGCCGGAGCAATCGGTGCTGGGCTCTATATTCTTTATTACTCCTACAATTTTTCGATCAGCGATTATAGTTTAGGCGATGTATTGGGAGAAGTTTATAGCGTTCTTACCGTAGGCTTAGGTATATTCACCATCGCAGGGATCGTGCAAGAATATCATAGCGGGATCAAAGCAAGAAGAGCTGCAATCCCGAATGAAAATTACTTCGTAGCCGGATTTCGTATGCTTCTTAAAAACAAGAGAAGATACGGTGGCTACCTGGTGCATCTTTCCATGGTCATTCTTTTTATCGGCCTCGCAGGAAATGCATTCAAACAAAACACTTCCGTTAAATTTTTCTACTTCTTAGAATTATCCCAAACCAACGAAGTCATTTATACAAGCCAAGACACAGCAGTTCTAGGAGATTATACGATCACTGCGAGCACACTCAAGATCAAACCGATCATAAACGGTGACGACTCCAAGGGAGTAAATCATAGAAATGTGATCGTGTCCCATGAAGCAACCTTCCATGTCAAACGACAACTCAAGGACTTCGATACCATGGTGACCGAACGCAGATACTATCCTCAGATCTCTCATTTGAGCGGAGACTTCGAGACTCATATCCCAACGAGTGAGCCATCTATTTCTTCTACTCCTAAAGAGGATCTGTACATCCAACTAGGAGCGATAGAACATGCGGATCTCTCCGATGAAAACCCGGATCTGCCTAGAATGTTTTTGAGCTATTTCTTTACCAGAGATCCTGCAATCAAACTAGAACAGTATCTTAGTTTTCCAAGACAGATCGTTGCCAACCTGGAGATCTGGGTGAATCCTTTGGTCAAATTCATCTGGGCGGGCTCTCTAATGTTCTTCCTTTCCGGGCTATTGATCCTTCTTCCGATAGGAGAAAGTCGAAAATGAAAACCTCTATATTCAAGAATCATAAATCGATTTTCGTTGCGGCCTTTATTTTCGCAATTTCTACTTCTTCGTCTATCTTTAGCGACTCCACATTTACGAATCTTACCGATCCAAACCAGATCCGTATCTTTCATAATGTGACCGAAAGAATCAGATGTATTTGCATACCATCCATTCCCATCAAAAGTTGTTCCTTCAATAATTGCACCGTTTCCGCTAAACTCAAACTTTTCATAGAGAATCGGATCAGAGCAGGAGAAGATGCGGACACAATCGTAGATAAGATGATCCATGGCTTCGGCCCGGAAATCGTATCCGATCCTATCGTTGCAAAGTTCATAGAGAACGGAAATCAGGGAATGGCCCAAAGCATTGTAGTCGGTTTCGGTCCGGATATCTTGGCCAAACCGGATTCTACTTGGATCGATCTTAGCATAGCTATCGCAGGAGCTTTTGGAGTGCTTCTCATTTATCTCTATTTAAAACGAAGAACTGCACCCAAAGCCGCAATCGCTACGGAAACAAAAGGCGATTCTTCCTTTGACAGATATATCTCAGAAATCGAGGAAAAACAAAAATAGTGGATTTCTTATTAATTTTCTTTTATATACTTTTGGTGGGGCTTCTGATCTCGCCTTTTCTGTACGTAACCTTCTTCTTAGAAAATAAGGAACTCGAAACAGAAACGGAACGCTCCGAGTTATTTGATAGAAGAGCAATCCTCTTAGATAATTTAAAAGATCTTAAAATAGAATTCGATACCGGAAAATTGACCGAGCAAGAATTCAAATCTATATCTGCTGGATTGATCCAAGAATTAGAAGAGCAGGACAAGAGAATAGAATCCGGACCTATTGCCAAAGCGGAACCTGCGAAGACTGCACAAGCTCCGAAGTTCTGTCACAATTGCGGATTCAAAATAGAGATCGCAGGGGCAAAATTCTGCCCGGACTGCGGAACCAAGTTAGTCGCTTGATCTGAAAGAAAATTAAGAATGTCTTTTGCGAAGTTCTTCGACCACGTCGGTCATAGATAATCCTCTCTCTACCAGAAGAACTTGTAAATGGAAGAGAAGATCCGCAGATTCGTGAGTGAGTTCTTTCTTATCCGCGTTTTTGGCCGCGATGATCACCTCTCCGGCTTCCTCTCCTACTTTTTTGAGAATGCGGTCCACTCCGCTTCTAAATAGGTCAGCGGTGTATGATTTTTCAGGTAGTTCCTCTTTGCGTTTTTTAAGGATCTGCTCTAACTGAAGTAGGAATTCCATCATTTCCCCCGGAGATACTTCGAATATTCGGGCAGCTACCTGCGGGTAAACAAAAATTCTCAAATTCCCGTTTCCTTAGGATCAGCCTGGATCAAAAAAGGTCGAAGAGAGTACTATGCTTCCTTTCTTCCGATTTTCCAAAAGTCTGCTTCTTCTAACTGCCATATTCTTTGCAAGCAACCTCGCCTCTGAAGTTAAATGGGAAACCTCCGTCGAGGAAGCCTTTACCAAAGCGAAGAAGGAAGGAAAGCCGATCTTCATCGATGTTTACGCAGACTGGTGCGGTTACTGCAAGACCTTGAAAAAAGAGATCTATCCCAAGAAAGAAGTCCAGGCAGAGTTTTCTAATTTCGTACTTCTCTCCTTGGATGGAGATCGTTTTCCCAATTTAAAGAAAAAGTACCAGGTCAGTGGATATCCTACTCTTTTGTTTTTAGATAAAAACGGTAGCCTAACTGAAAAAATCGCAGGGATGCCGGACCGAAAGATGGTTGTTCGAACTCTGAAGTTAGCCTTCTCCAAACGAGACCAAGAAAATGTTTTACTTTCTCAAGCTTCTAAGGATCCGGAAAATAATCTTATTCTATTGAAGTTAGGAGAATATTATTTCGAAGCGAGAGAATACCAGAAGGCAGCAGAATATTTCTATAAGTCTTTTGCTTCAGAAGATCCTAGAACACCAGAAAATCGTCATAAAGCATTATTCAATTTAGGTGTGAGTTTCTATGAGCTAAAGAATTGGGAGAAGACAGTAAAGACTTTCTCTCTGTATCTGGATAAGTTTCCAACTGGTTCCGCTCAGGCAGCGTACTATTTCAGAGGAGCTGCTTATAAATCCTTGGGGAAAAAATCGGAAGCCGAATCCGATTTGAAGAAGGCCCTGGAACTCAGTTCTAATCCAGAAGAAAAGAAAGAGATCCAAGACCTTTTGAAATCGATCTGATTAAACTGCTTGTTTACCGATCGAGAAGTATTGAAATCCTTCTTTCTTCATGTGCTCCGGACGATATTGATTTCTTCCGTCAAAGATCACATGAGACTTCATTAGTTTTTTAATGCGTGAGAAATCAGGTTCTCTGAACTCTCTCCATTCTGTAAGAAGAAGAAGAGCCTCCGCATCTTGAAGAGCTTCATACGCATCCTTCGCGTATTCCACTTTTCCTTTGAAATAGTATTCGGAGGTTTCCTTAGCGACCGGATCAAAAGCCTTAAGGATAGCGCCCTCTTCATGCAATTTTAATAATAAAGGAATGGAGGGAGCCTCTCTCATATCATCCGTTCCAGGCTTAAATGCAAGTCCCCAAACAGCGATCTTCTTTCCTTTCACTCCGCCCTTGCCGTAGAACTTTTCTATCTTATCGAATAGACGGACCTTTTGATCCTCGTTCACAGTTTCCACTTCGCGTATGATGCGTAACGGAGTAGAATATTGCTCGGAAGTACGGATCAATGCTCTCACATCCTTAGGAAAACAAGATCCTCCGTAACCAATCCCTGCATACAGGAATTGTCTTCCGATCCTAGAATCGGTTCCCATTCCTTTGCGAACATCCTCGTAGTCAGCACCCACCGTTTCGCAGAGATTTGCGATCTCGTTTGCAAAAGAGATCTTAGTAGCAAGGAATGCGTTACACGCGTATTTAGTAAGCTCCGCAGAGAGAGTGCCCATCTTGATGATCGGATTTCCGTTCAGAACGAAAGGAGCATACAACTGAGCGACCAGATCTCCGGCCATATCGCTGTCCGCACCGATCACCACTCTTTCGGGTTTCATGAAATCGTCGATTGCAGCACCTTCTTTCAGGAACTCCGGATTGGAGACTACATCGAATTCGTGCTTGGTATTCTTAGAAATGATTTCTTTTACTTTAGCCGCGGTCCCTACAGGTACAGTGGATTTGTCCACGATTACCTTATAACCGTTCATGGACTTTCCGATCGCTTCTGCGACTGCAAAGACTGCCGTTAGATCGGCTGAACCGTCGTGGGAAGTAGGAGTTCCTACAGCGATAAAAATGATTTCGGAACTCTCGACCGCTTCTTTAGTGTCGGTGCTAAATTCCAGGCGATTTTCTTTTCGATTACTCAGAACCAGTTCTGATAGCCCAGGTTCATAAATAGGAATGATTCCGTTCTTAAGGTCCTCAATTTTCTTAGAGTCCTTATCTACGCAGACTACGTTATTTCCGAATTCGGCGAAGCAAGCTCCAGCCACAAGACCCACGTATCCACTGCCAATTACACAAACTCTCATACGGAAACCAGAATCCTTTCAAATAGGAGGCTGGGAAGGAATTTATAGAGGAAAATCGCCTTTTTTCGACTCCACTTTGACCGGGATCCAAGCGGCACCCTCGAATTTAGGGAGATCCAGTCTCTCCAGTTCGAATAGAAGGATCCCGTCCTTCCAAAGATAGGAACCTTCTGCGTGGCTCTCTCCGGAGTGAAGAGCAATCCCAAGAGAATATTTGCCTGGAGAAAGATTCAAAGGAAAACGAAAACTCACGGAGACATTTTCTCCCGGAGAAATATCCTTCTGTCTTCCTCCGATATGATACGTATTTGTTCCGAAGACTCTGATCCCTCTATGATCGTCTATATGAAAGCCTACTGTTAGGTCAGGAATGGAGTTGCGAAAATTCACTTTCACATTCAGCTCCACTTCTGCTCCAACAGGAAGAATAGCTGGATTCAATTTTCCAGCATGCAGGATCCCTACTTGCAGATTCTCTACTAGGGATTTGCTATCTTCAATCTTCGTGTTTCCTTCTAAAGAAGAAGATGCAATGATCTGCATGTATTCCCTAAAACCGTCGATCGGATTTCCATCAAAGACAAGCTTGCCTTTCTCTAAGACAATAAGGCGAGTACAGACCGATTTCAAAAGCTCCAGGTCATGACTCACGATGAGAGTTAAAGTACCTTCTTCAGAGAATTTACGGAATCTGTTCAGGCTTTTCTGTTGGAAACTTGCATCTCCCACTGCTAAGGCCTCATCTACTATAAGAATATCCGGTCTCTTGGCGGTTGCCAACGCGAATCCGAGCCTCATCGTCATTCCTGAGGAATAATTCTTGAGAGGAGCATTACGAAATTCTGATAGACCTGAGAACTTAAAGATCTCTTCCGAGGATTGAAGCAGTTCTTCCGGATCCAATCCCCATACAAGACCGTTATAATACAGATTTTCTTGGCCGGAGAGTTCCGGATTGAATCCTACTCCTAACTCCAAAATAGAACGGACTGTTCCCTTCTTCTCTAATTTGCCAGAATCAGGTTTAGAGACTCCGGTGAGTAGCTTCAGCAATGTGGACTTGCCAGCACCATTCCGACCGATAATGCCGATCACCTCTCCCTTCTCCGCAGAAAAGGAAATCCCATCTAAAGCCTTATATTTAACATCCAGCCCGAAGTAACCGAAACTCAAGGCGCTGATCAGGCGATTGAGAGGCTTACTGTAACCTTGATAGGTCTTGGAAAGATTCTCTATCTTAATCAAAGGTGATCCAATACGATTTGATTTAATCTGGCGCGACTTAAAAAGAAAATTGCCAAAAATAAGATAAGAAAAGGAAGAAAATCAGTAAATGCAGCCTTAGACTCGTAACCGGAAAGCAAAAAAGATCGGAATGTTTCCAAAGGATAGAAAAGAGGATTTAATAAATTCAATTTTCCTAATATTCCTTTAGATTCATAAAGAATCGGGAGTCCCCAAAACAGGAATTGTGTCATCAATCTGACTAATGGAGAAATATCTCTTAGGATAATATTGATCCTTGCTAAATAGCTCTGAAGACAGGCCACAAAAAGTCCGGTGCAGAAAACGCAAAGAAAGGATATCGGAAGTCCAATTCCTCCCAGCTTGCCAGCCCAAAGCAAGAATGCGAGAATAGGAACTGCAGTAATCGCCCAATGTAATAAAAATTGAATGAATGGGATCCACAGAAAGATCTCTGGCCCTAAAGGAGAACGCTTGATGAGTTGGCGATTGTCGGTGAGAATCCCTGTGCCACGTATTAGATATTCCTGTAATGGCACCCAAAACAGCAGTCCACTAAGCACATAGGCGAAATAAGCGAGAGGGTCCTCTCCTTGAGTGCGTATTCCTAAGAAATAAAAAACAATCGTATAGATCAGAACCAAGCTTAGATTCTGCAAGAACATCCATGTCAGTCCCAGAGCGGATCCGGCATACTGCAATGCATAGTCTCTGCGAACTAGAACGAGTAGGATTCTAAATTTACGTAAGAAGTCGGACTGAAACACCCTGAAACCCGAGACTCGAAGTCTTGTTGGAGAGTGAAATCGAGTCAGCTCTCATCTAGCCGAGTAGAATGTTTGCAGGAAAAGATCCCGTCAATTCCAAAAATCCAATGGTCCAAAAGATCCACATCCAGATCGGAGAGTATCTCCTTTAATCTGAGATACACATCCCAGTCTTCTTGGCTAGGATAACAAAGCATACCTGGATGATTGTGTGCAAGCACCGCTTGGGTAGCCTCATCATTTAAGATGATTCGGACCAAGTCCCTAGGTAGAACTCCCACTTCTTCTAAACTTCCTCTGGAGACGATCTCTGCTCTTAAGAGATTTCCAGCTGGAGAGATGGTAGCGAGCACGAAGCATTCCCTTTTTAAGGGAGAGAATAATGTGCGAAGATATTCGCAGAGATCTACAGGATTATATCCTGTCATTCGGATTGATTTATATTTTAAACGTCTGGAAAGCTCTAAGGCAGCAAGCAGAGTGGTAACCTTTGCCTTGCCGAGCCCGACAATATTAAGACTACGAGCAATATCGGAAGAAAGAAGTCCTCCAAGTCCTTGGGAAGCTCTTAGGATATCTCGGCTCAGGTCCTTGATAGAAAGACCTCGGCTCCCTCTTCCTAAAAGAACAGCGATTAGCTCCCAATCTTCAAGACCCTCCGCATCGTACTGAATGCGGGTCCTCGGATCAGGTCCTAAATCCCAATGCAAAGCCAAGGCTCAAATCTTTCTTAGATTCTTTTTGCTCAGCTCGGATAAGGTTTCGGAGAACCAGTTGCCATCTTGGACTAGATCACCTTGAAAAGACTCCTCCAGATAATCCGCAAAGGTCTTTGTATCCGGATCTACGGAGCGAACTTTTTCTCTCCAATCAAACCCAGCACCTGCCAAACCTTTTCGGCTTCTTTCGTAAGCCCCAGAATCTTGTAGAGATCGAATCATCATACTTTCTCTCCCTCGCCTAGTTAGACGACATAAATTGAATTTTGCACACTAATAATCTACTAAACGGTTATTTATATACTAAACGAATTTATAGTTACCGTCAAGCGTTTACTATGTTTTTTGCAGGAATTTCAGGAATTTTCAATTCCAGAGCCCTTCCCGCTTGAAATCCATTCTATGCAAGGCCCGGACAAATCTTAAAAAGAAGAATCCGATTTCCGAAAAAAACCCAGGTTCCCTTTAAAAATCCTCTCCCAATCTCCCTTACTTCCCACCCGCCTTCAAAATGAGGCTGAGAAATATCGTACTTCTTCTCTTACCGATAAGCGGCGTTTTCGGGAGAAGTTCCGATCTACCGAATGAATTCCTGGTCCGGCCTTGGTGGAAAGACGGAGAGATTTCCGTTTTCGGGATCACGGAACCAGGAAATCGCAAAGAAGGCGGAGGGATCCTGCAGATCCCTTTTTGGAAGAAGCAAACAAGCGAATCTAGGTTCCTTTGGGTGGGAAGAGATCGAGCAAGCGGGTTCTCTCAGATCTTAAGTTTAGGTCATAAGCTCGAAGTAACTCCTCATTTCGGATTGCAATTCCAGATAGGAGGAAGTCCGGGAGAGAACGGCTTCTTCTTGGGAAGTTTAGGAGCCTATACCAAGTATGCTAGTTTAAGTTTTCTGAATAGAAGAAGTTTAGAAGAATCCTCCGTCGGAGCAATTCTACGTTCCGATCCGAATTCAGAATTTCGACTGGGAATATCGTATGAAAGAACAAGAACAAACCTAGGCATTTGGGAAGATAAGATCTCCTTCGGATTCACTTGGGGAATCGATCGCTTCTTGGGAGATCTGCAATTCCAAGAGAAGGATAATCATTCGATCGGATACGCGAGCCTAGGCTTCTCTCCATTTCGAACAGAAAATGGAACAAACGACCGGATCGATTCGGAATCAAAAAGGCAAACACGCTCCCCGAAAGAACGAAAGAGGTCATACTCTTCAAACAAGATATTAGAGAAATCATATCCATCTTTAGAAACCGACGAGCTATTAAAATACGGATTTTCTATCCAAGAGTCCTTAGAGATCTCCGGACATTCCCGTCAATCCTCGGTTAAATTCGAGGCATTCTTAAGATCTCTTCCCGAAGCAAAACAAATAAAAATACAGTCTCTGATCCGAAAGAAAAGAGGCTCTAAATGAAAAGGGCCGCAGTTCTTCTATTTATTTTTTCTAATATACTAAATGCAGAAAACCTACCCGGCCCCTTCTCCGCTGGATTCTCATTTTCAGGCTTCGATTCCAGATTCTATCAAAACAGACAGGAAACACTTTGGATCAGAGGAGAATTCTGCTTAAAGGAATATTTGATTGGATTTTCAAAAGAAGATTGCCCCAAACAAAAAGTCTTCTTGGAGAAAAGAGGAGAAACCATTTTAGGATCCTACTCATTCGAAAACAATATGATATATGCTTCTTACGGAAACAGATTCAGGCCTTTGAATCATTTCTTCTTTCTAAGAGAGAAATTCGATTTTACTTCCTTTTGGTTTTTAGAACAACCCACAGTAAGGACAGGATTCTTAGGTCTTAAGTTAGGAGAGAGTTTATTCGGGAGTTATTATGCATCAGGATCCGCTGAGAAACGTCCGGGCTTCTTCTTCAAGCCATACAAGAATTATTTCGAACTCGCCTATTCTCCGGAAACGAAAGAAGCCTTCTTGCTAATGGAATATCCTTCTTCCTCGGATCGAAAAGAAGAAAAGAAACATTATAGTTTTAGAATGGAAGTTTACGGAACTAAGGAAAACCCTCAAGGGATCGCATCCGCTTCCTGGCAAGATTGGGAAAAGGATCGCAGAGTCTTCTTCTCCGGATACAAAGGAAGAGCGGGACAATTATTCAATCTTTCCGAAAAAGCCGGTTCGGAAGAAAAGGCGGAGTTATTCAGATTCGTTTGGGAACCGGGAGCATACCATAGATTGCAATACGCTCAGTTTGAACGGATCTCACCAGAAGGGAAATCGACCTACATGGCAAGATCCGCCACGACCAGAATCGGATTTTTGCAAATGCCAATCTTTGCATTGATCGGTCAGATCAGAGCCTATGAATTCGGAGACAAACAAGATTGGATCTTAGGAAGAGGAATTTATTTAGCATATCAGAAAAAGGCCTGGAGATGGGAGATCGGGCAAGAGTGGAGAGAAAACGGAGATCGATTGACTGAGGCAGGTTTGCAGATTTCCTTAGGCAAGGAATGGAAGATCTACTCCAGTCTTATCTATGCAGAAGAAAAGAATTTAGCTCCTGCCTTCGCGGAAGAATCGATCACTCCGGAAGAAACAGGATTAGTAGTAACGGATAAGGCCTTTTATTCTTTCTTGCGGATCTTTCATCCCTACTTTGCAATTCACTTGCGCCATACAAGGGGAAAGTCTTCGAGCGGAGATAATCTCAGTCTCCGCTTCCAAGTATTTTTGCCTATCTGGGAATAAGATTAATCCAATTTGACTCTGAGGTCTTGAAGAATATGGATCAGGAATGTGATCAAACCGGAGAAGATATACAGACAGATCAATCCGTAAACCAGCCAAGGCCAACGCTCAAAGCCTATAAAGAATAAGAGAACCAAAGCTGCGGCAAGCATGAGAGCTCCTCTTCCAGGAGTTAGTTTAGAGCGGATCGCCACCTGAGGCTTGCCGTATCGAACATTAGAAACCATTAATATTGCTATGACCACGAAGAGAGGGATTGTGATCCAATGAGGCATATTATCCTTTCCTAAGAAAATTGGTAAGAAGCCGATAGTAACCCCTGCCACAGGAGAAGGTAGACCTGTAAAAGAAGAAGGATCGTGAGCTACATTGAATCGAGCCAATCGGTAGGCGGCACAAATCGGAAAGATGGCTGCGATTAGCATCCCTATAGGAAATAGATCGTCTTTTCCGAACACGTCTATCTTGTATTCTTCTAAGATCATCGTATAAAAGAGATATCCTGGAGCGATACCGAATGCAGTGAGATCCGCCAAGCTATCCAAGTCGGCGCCCAGCTCACTCGTTGCATCTAGAGCTCTTGCGACCATTCCATCCAAACCGTCGCAGATCGCTGCGAGTAAAATGAAGAATCCAGCGAGAACGAAGGACTGAGGTCCATTCCCCACCGCTTCCGAGGCGATCAAGATAGACACGAAACCCATACTTAGGTTTCCGAGCGTGATCATATTAGGGATCCAATTTAGCTTGCGATTCATATATAGGTCTCCTGCCTTACCGGACTTACTGTAAAGTCCAAACTCTTAGAATAGCCTTGTCGTATCAGATAATAACCCAGAGCGGCCACCATTGCTCCGTTATCCGTGCAGTAGATTTTTTTTTGGGGAGAAAAAAATTCCAGGGAATTTTTTTTCGCGAACGCGGACAATCTGTTACGAAGAGTGGTGTTCGCCATCACTCCTCCCGCTGCAAGGATCCTGCGTATTCCCGTAATCGACACTGCTCGTTTCAAATTCCTTTCCACAAGCTCAAAGGCCGTGTTCTGAAAATGATAGCATACTCTGGGAACTGGTAAATCCGGTTGTTTAGCGAGCAAATGAGAAACTGCCGTTTTTAAACCCGAAAACGAAAATGCCACTCTATCCTGCTCCAGATTCCTCAGCATAGGAGGCAAGAGATCCTTCTCATTCGGTTCAGGAACATATTGAGATGCCTGGGCCTCGATAGGAGGTCCTCCTGGATAAGGCAAGGAAAGAAGCCCGGCTACCTTATCGAAGGCTTCTCCTAAGGCATCGTCCATAGTATCGCCAATCGTTTCCATTTTTCCAAAATGAGGAATCTTGTAAATGGCAGAGTTCCCACCGGACAAAAGTAATCCGAGAACAGGAAATACCGGCTCTACGCCTTCTAATTGTAATACTGCAAAATGAGCCTGCAAATGACAGAGAGGAACGATCGGAGTTCCATGCACTGCGTGAATACAACGTGCAAGTTGAGCGCCTACCATAAGGGATCCAGTCAGCCCGGGAGATCGAGTGACTGCTACGTAATCCAGATCGGAGAGAGAGACTTTAGATTCCTCTAAGACTTCTGCCAAGAGAGGATTGATCTTTTCTAAATGTGCACGGGAAGCAATCTCAGGAACGATCCCGCGAAATGGTTTATGCAAATCGATTTGGCTATAAATTTTTAGAGAAAGTAATTCCTTCCCGTCCCTTACGATCGCTAAACTTGTTTCATCGCAGCTTGTCTCTATCCCAAGACCGATCATGATATGATCTTACGATTTTACCGAAGGAGAAAGCAAATCTACCGCCTTTTTTAACTGAGGATCCAGTTCCATATCGGTGGTCCCTCTGTCTTTTTCAGGCTGTGTCTTATTCTTATATACTGCTCTTGCAACTTCAGTGGTCAGTTTGATCCCCTGGTCCTTCAAAGCTTTTTCGAATAGAACGAAATTCTGCTCCGAATACTCAGGATACTTAGCAGTAAGTTGATCTAATAATTTCTTCTCGCCCATCTTGCGCAGATAGAATCGATCGTCTTCGTTCGGCTCTATTCCTTTCACAACTACATCAGGCTGGATCCCCTTCCCGTGCAGAGACTTTCCGGAAGGAGTATAGTATTTTTGCACAGTGAGTTTCACTGCCATTCCATAAGAAAGAGGATATACAATTTGAACGGAGCCTTTTCCGAAAGAAGTAGTTCCTACAATCTTTCCTCTGGAGTGGTCCTGCATGGCTCCCGCAAAGATCTCGGAAGCAGAAGCCGAACCTTCATTGATCAATACTACAAGAGGAATGCTAGTGAACTTATCCGTTCTGCCACTGGATTTGGAAACGTCGGCGAGTTCCCCGCCTCTTCCTCTTACAGAAACAATATCCAATCCCTCTGGCAAAAACAAATCGGAAAGAGCAACCGCAAGAGGCAATAGACCTCCCGGATTCATTCTTAGATCAATGATTAGCCCTTCTGCCTTCTTATCTACGAGAGACTTCACATGCTTTTTAAATTCTTCGTATGTGTTCTCTCCCATGAACTGGTTCAAGCGCACATAACCCACCTTCTCCTTATCAAAGAAAGTAGATCGAACATAACGGATCTTTATATTTTCACGAACCAAAGTGAACTGAAGTGCTTCCTTCACGTTCTTTCTTTCTACTTTGATAGTAACGGATGTCCCAGGCTTTCCTCTCATGAGCTTGATGCCTTCGGTATATCCTAGATTTGCAGTATTCTTGCCGTCTATCTCTACAATCCTATCTTGGGGAAGAATTCCTGCCTTCATAGCCGGAGTATCTTCGATAGGAGAAACGACCACGATCGCCCCGTCCGTATAGGCAACTTCCATCCCGACACCGCCGAAACTTCCGCGGGTCTCCTCTCTCATTTGCCTATATTCTTCTTCTTCCAAGAAAGTGGAGTGAGGATCTCCTAAGGAAGCGAGCAATCCTTTGATTGCTCCGAGAAAAGCCTTCTCCTCGTCGACGGTTTCTACATAACCGTTTTGCATGAGCCCGAAGACTTCATGGAATAATTGCAGGTATTTCTCCGAAACTTCGGAGAGTGCCTTTGCTTTCAGAGGCTGAAATACAAGAGCCGTAAAAAGAACGAAGACTAGGGAAGCCCAGGCAAACCTTTCTTTATGTTTCATTTTTGACCGACCAAAGCGGAGTAAATTTCGGGATGTCTAATTTTGATCTGTTCCATTACGGAATCTTGATCTAGTTGGTATCTTTCGCAAGCTGCCGTAACAATTTCCATATCGCTTCGGATCGTTTGTTCCGCGGCGTAATTCAATCTTCCGGCTAAGCGAGCCTCTGTTAGATATTCTAAGACTAGCTTTAGTTCCGGTTCTCCGATCTGTTTTTTGGGAGAAGCGCAGTTGGATAGGAGTATAAGAAAAAAAAGTACCGCGAGTTTGCGGAATAAGGAAAGAAAAATCACTCTTTCAGAATCTTTCCTTAAAGGAAGCAAGTGTCAACCAGGAATTCTGGCCTGACATCAATAGGATCGATAGAGTCCGATCAGCTTTCCGAGAATGGTTACCTTCTTGCTACGAATTGGTTTGTATTTCGGATTTCTGGCTTCCAAACGAATATGATCCGTTTCCTTATAATAGACTTTTAGAGTGGCCTCGTCTTCGATCAAAGCGACTACGATCTCTCCGTTACGAGCGATGTCTTTTTTCTGAATAATCGCAACGTCTCCGTCATTGATCCCAGCTTCTATCATGGAATCCCCTTGCACTTTGAGGGCAAAGGTAATTCCCTTGGACGCCATTTCTTCCGGAACAGGGATATAAGATTCAATATTCTCTTCTGCAAGGATAGGAAGTCCGGCTGCAACCCTACCTAAGAGGGGAATGCTAGGTGTAGGAACCGGTAGAGTTTCGAAAGGACTCTGGCGGGTTAATTCAATGGCTCGAGACTGGTTTTTAGAAGTCTTGAGATAGCCCTTTTTTTCAATCGCCTTGAGGTGATCATACGCTCCCTTGGCGGTAATCCCAAACTCATCACCGATCTCCCTGATTGTGGGAGGAAAGCCCCGCTCCTTGATCACATTAGTAATAAAATGGAGAACTGCGAGCTGCTTTTCGGTGAGGTCTTTCATGCTTAACAAGTTATTAGTGAATAGATGTTTTGCAAGTACTTTTTTGGGGAAGGGAAAACTTAATACTTCAAGAACTCACTTTTCAAAACGAAAGAACCCTTAGAGACCACCTTGGCTCCTTCTGGCAAACCGCCTAAGATCACGACGTCATCCTCGATGGTATCGCCTACGATCACATTCACCGCTTCGAATGTATCTTCTCCAAGAGGAACGAACACGAAGGACTTTCCTTCAATCTCGTGTACCGCTTCGAGAGGAACCATTTTGCGTTTTCCTTCTCCAGTGCTAACCACTAACCCTGCTACTTTCGCTGTGACTGTTTGGCCTGGCTTTAGCTTGCCGCCCTTATTCGAGACCATGATCCTGAGTTTCGCAGTACGTTTTACGTTATCTAAAACTGTTCCTACATATCCGACCTTGCCGGAAATCTGAACAGTGCTCTGCTCATCTCCCAGAGGAAAGATGGTTGCCTGAGCGCCTTCTCTCACTCCTCCCAGATCTTTTTCGTATACATCTAAGAGCACCCAAAGATGGGTCAAATTCGCAATGGTAAATAATTCTTCGTTGCGAGTGACTTGTTGACCAAGAATCGCCCTTCTCTCGGTGACCTCACCGTTGATCGGACTTCTTAAAATCAGGTTGGAAGAAACATAGATACCTCTTTCAATCCCTTCGATCTCGGAAGGAGTAAGGCCGTAATTGTCCAGTTTGATCCTAGTGGTTTCCGCTTCCGTTTTGGCGGTCTTATACTGCATGGTAGCGAGCTCATATTCTTTCGCAGAAGTCACCTTCATCTCGAATAGTTCTTTCGCACGGTCCGCCTGCAGTTTCAACGCATCCAAAGAGGCTCTCGCTTTCACATACGAAGCTTCTACTTCCCCCAACTGTATGGAAGAAAGGATCGCTAGAGGAGAACCTTGGCTGACCCTATCCCCTTCCTTCACTAAGACTTTTTTGATCCGAGCCTCTACCTGAGAACCTACTTTGGCCATGCTTTCCGGATCATAAGTGATCCTGCCGGGAAGAGCTAACTCTTCGAACTGAGATACTTCCTTTAAAGCCACGTAGGTCAACGGATGTCTCTTCAATACGTCTTCTGGGACTGAGAAAACGTTTTTAGATTCTTCGACAGCTTTCTTTTCGGGTTTCTTCTTGGAGAAGTATTTGTATCCGTATATGCCGCTAGCGATCAACAAGGCCGCAACGATTAGAATTTTATTTTTTTGGAATATAGAGATCATTGCCTTTCTCCTTTTGCCGGATCACTGGAAGACATTTCCGCAATTTTTCCGGTCGCAGCCTTATAGGCTTCTACAGCGTTGAAGTATAGGAATAAGAGATCGTAGTATTCGCGAAGGATTGTGAGGTAGTTCTTTTCAGCTTGGAGGAAGGTAACTTGGTCGGAGGCGCCCCTAACATAGGCGATCCTAGACTTCTCTTCGAGCTGTTTATTTTTTTGTAATAGATTAATTCTTTCGTATTTAGTGAGTAGTTCTTCTCGAGCGAGTAGTTCTTTTTTAGCAGCCTCAATCTCGGCCACTACTTCTCTCTTCTTGGCATCTAATGCCAGCTCGAATTTACGATATTCTTCCTTAGCAGAAAGGACTTTTCCTTGGCCTCTATCGTTCAAAGGAATCGGAAGAGTCGCGAATACTCCTCCGTAGTTTTCTCCACCTTTGATCCTCCACTCACCGCCTAACTGTAGCCAGCCGAGAGCTTCCTTTCTTTGAAGCTCGATATTCATCTTCTTTTCTTGGAGTCTTTGCTCCAAAGCGATCACATCCGGTCTTTCTATAGAAGGAAATTCCTCCTTTAAGTGAAGACCAAGATCTTCCAAGGATCTGAATCTCATGGATTCGACTTTAAATGCAAATATCCCTTCCGATTCGGAAAGTCCTGTGAGGATATGAAGATCTTTTTCGATCGCCTGTCTGCGAACGATTGCGTCCCTATAATACTTTTCTACCTGGATCCTTTCCAACTCGAGTCTCTCGAATTCAAGAGGAGAGATATCTCCCTTCTGCACTCTGAACTTGGTGAGCTCCAAAAGATCGCTATAGTTCTCGTAGAATTCTTTGTTTGTATCTACAAGAAGGGTAAGGAATACGAATGCCCAGTAATTCTGTCTGAGTCTCATTCTAAAGATACGATCAAAATTTCGGAAGTCTTGTATGGATGCCTCGAACGATTTCTTAGCGACCCTGGTTCTTAAAGGAACGACTCCATACACATCCAAATCTTGAAATAAACCGGGAGCAGTCTCCGGGCTTCCCCCTTGGGAATTAGGAGTTCCTCCAATGAATTGTTGTTGGAACTGAACGATCGGGTTTCTATAGAGAGAGGCGGTGATCACTCGCCCTCTTTCGATCCCCATGTTTTGTTTTTCGGAAAGATAGAGAGGATTATTCGAGATCGCGTATTCAGTGAGTCTGTCTATGTCCCAGTCGATTATCTTTCCAGAAGGAATAATGCCTGCAGAATTCGAACTCGTAGGAACATTGCCTTGGCTCGTATTGGTGGTGGAAGAAGGAGCAGGAGGGTTCCCTTTTTTTTCTTCGGTATATGTTTCGAATGGAATGGTTTCCGAAACCACTGTGCCGAACGGAAACAGAAAGGAAGAAGTCGCGAACAAAAGAAGAAGGATCCAAGGGATTTCTTTCGTACTCGGATCCTGTTCGAGACGATTCTGTTCGGTTAACAATGAAAATCCCCGCATCCTATTTCCTTATGACTATTTCAATATCAAGCCCTGGTACCGCAAGTCCGTTTGCCTTTTTTAAGATCCTAATATACGGTCTAGAAGAGCCTGAGCAAATACCATTTCCCTTCCGATTTTATGAAGTAAGGATTGATGAGTTCCTTTTCCAACTTTACGTTTTCTTTAAAGCGAATCTTCACCTCGCAGGTCGTCTTGCTTTCGTAATATAAATCCGCTTCCATTCCTCCAGAAGAAAGAAGAAGATCCCGTACGGTCTTCACATCCTCCGAATTCTTTTGCTTAGAAAGTAGATCTCGTTCGAAGAAATAAATACGAAAGTAATTGTCTTTCGTTGCAAGTTCAGCGATCAGTTTTTCCTTAGTCCAGTTGCCTTTCAGATCTAGAAAGATCCCTTCCTTCTCTGAGATAACCTGAGGAAGAAAGTTAAGATCCTTTTGCACTGTACCTTCTACCAATCTCCTAAGTAATGCTAAGATCTCTTCTGTGTCTTTGGAATGCTCCGCGGAATGTCCTGCCAGAAAAACTTTTCCCTTCTCCAACTTAGGAGCGAGTTCTGAATTTCGTTTGGAAGAAAGAGGAGACTCTCCTAAAGAAGAGCAGGCATAGAAAGCCGGAAGAAAACAAAATAATAATATAATAATGCGTCTACAAGAATGCAATCCGCGAATAAGACCCGAAATTAGCGGGAGAAGTTCCAATTTAGCCCTGGGTCCTCAAGGCCTTTTTCAGCAGCTCATCCAGATCCTTTCCGTAAAGAATAGAAAGTCTGGAAGGATTATCCGCGAGGAATCTGCGGGCTCCTTCTGTGAAATCAGCGTCTCCGATGATGAATGCCTTGTCCAATCCGAGATCCTTGACCTGGCTGATCGTGTCCCTAAGGAAGATGTCTGAGATCTTAGCATCCTTCCATTTTCTAAATTTGAAAAGTGCGCGGGTTTCCTTATCCGTCTTATTCAATCCCTGGAAGTTCAGACCATCCCCTTCCTTGTTCGGGATCTCTCGGCTCACTGTGTAATTCAAGGCCATGACCACTTTCACGCAAAGATTCTTGAAATCGACTCCCTTGATGGTCCTGAAATGATCCAAGGCGCTGATCCCAATCTTTCCTACATCTATGATCGTTTTGTTTCCTTCGTCGTCCAGGATCCCTTTGATATGAAAGGACTTGGAGGACTTTAATCCCGAAATCTCATAGTATCTTTCTACAGGAAAGAGCTCGTTGAATAATTTGCTGATCTCTTGTTCAGGAGTGAATCCGCTTTTAGCAACCTTGCCCAACTCCAATCTCTTTGTCTCTACTTGGTACTTGTAATTTGCGAGTTCTATAATTCGATCATCATCCACTCTTTCGGATTCAGCTTCGATCAGAAACTCACTTGCGTCTTCCAATCTTCCCATGCTAACCGCTAAGAGAGCAAAATGAAAATCGGAATCGATCAGTTCCTGTTTCCATCCATTATTGCGGGCAGTCTCCATACAGAGGCGGGCATGTTTTAATGCTTCGTTCCAATTTGCCTTCTGAATATGTTCGAGCATGATGAATTGAAACAAAGTGTATCTTACGTATTCGTCTGAGATGACATCTACGATGGAGTTCGCTACTCGGATCGCTTCATCATGCTGTCCAATACGAGAGAGAGCAATGGAGTACAAGAATCCAGCAACGGAAGAAGTCGGATCTTCTTCGAATGCTTTTTGAAAATAAGGCTTTGGATCTCCCTTACGAAGAATAGCGGCCACTACTCCTTTACCGATAAGAAGAGCAGGCATTTTGATCTTCTCATCCGGGATCCTAGAAAGGAATTTATCAGCGATCCCGAATTCTTTCTGGCCGATCGCCATGAAACCGATCCTGATATTCGCCTCAAGATTATCAGGATCAACTAATAGAGTATCTGAATAATGGAATACAGCCTCTTCGAATAAGTCTTGTTGATAGAAGATATCCGCGATCCGATTGGAGACTGCTACTTCCGAAATTTCCTTATCGTAGCTTCCTATTTTTTTGATCTTCTCTAAATGGCGAGCTTCATTGATATGATCACCTTCCATCGCATAGATCTTTGCCATGATGAAGTTGGCTTTTACATTAGAAGGGTTTGCATCTAGTACGTCTCGGATCAATGTCCTGGAGTCGACGTAGTTACCCATGGCCGCGAGTGCGAGAGCTTTTTCGAAAGAGTCCTTTTTGGACTGAATGAGAAAGGAACCCGCCGCGACGATCAGAATGATTCCGGCTGCTACTAGAATTACAAAGATCATTTTTCGGAATTTCTGCTATTAACTAAATTAATGTTGGATAAAATCAAACGTTTTCAATATTCTGCCTTCGATGGGAAGGATCACTTACCTAAGGTTTGCATTTTCCCTTTTTAGTCGGGATTGGATCACTAGCGTTCTGCATGTCGTCTTCTCCGCGTTCTTCGGATACGGACTCGTATTCGGATTCTTTGCAGCACGCACCGAAAAAATCTCTGCCGACCTTTCTAGTATCGAGCTGTTCTTGAAATCTCCGTACCTGGTTTTATCTCTTTCTGGGCTCGCATTCATTTTTATGACCATAGTTCGGATCATGAGTCGATCCGGTGACAACGGGATCATGATGGCGGTAGGCGGAAATCGGAATGGTGTGGTCTTCCTACAAATCACCGAAGTCTGGCTCATTCATGGGATCGGCTTCCTGGGTAGCATAATTATCAGTGGTATCCTTCCATTTGGGAACCCTGAATTGGTTTCTTTCTTAGACTATTTGGGATCCTTAGCTCTCGAGATCCTACTTGTAGGAGGAATCGCCGGTTTCTGCGCCTTCCTCTATACCTTAATCGACCCATACAAATCGATCCGGAGGGGAAAATGATCCTTCGGATTAATAATCTCTCCCGATTCTACGGCTCCACTAAGGCTGTGAACGGAGTTTCTTTCGATATCAATCAATCAGACTATGTCGCGATTGTAGGGCCTTCCGGTTCCGGCAAAACCACCCTACTCTCTATGATTACTGGAATGTTATCCAGCACTTCCGGTGAGATCTATTTCGATACATTAAGACTTTCCTCCATGAGCAAATCGGAGTTAGCTAAATTCCGGGCCAAAAGCATAGGATTGATCTTTCAGTTCTCCGAGTTAGTTTCTCACCTAACTGTCGAAGAGAATATTCTTCTTCCTGCGCTTTTAGTGGGGAAGTTTCCAGAACAGGAATATAAGGAAAAATGCGAATACTTGATCTCCAGTTTGCATTTGCAGGCGATCCGAGATCAATTGCCTACTCGACTTTCAGGCGGGCAGATCCAGATGACTGCGATCGCAAGAGCATTGATCAATGAACCTGAGATTCTTTTAGCAGATGAACCTTCCGGAGATTTGGATCCGGAGAATAGTGAACTAGTACGTAAACTTCTTTCAGATTTCAACTCGAGAGGACTCACCATTCTTCTCGTAACCCACGATATGAATCTTGCCTTCGACGCAAAGACAATCTACGAAATGAGAGAAGGAAGTTTTACCAGAGTCGTTAAATGAGCCTTGTTCTAGGCATGGATATAGGTGCTCAAAGCGTAAAGGCTTGTCTCACCAATCAAGAAGGTTCTCTCTTATACCAATGCGATCGAAAGACCGGTCCGGAGACAGACAACAAAGAGTTTCTTTCTCTGTTGGAAGATTCAGTTTCTGAAATATTACGTTTTTCGAAAGAACCAATTGCATCTATCGGAATCGGAAGCCCTGGCCCTATCGATAAGGAAAACGGGATCTTGGTTTCTTCTGCCAATCTTCCTAAATTGAAGAATGTTCCTCTTGTTTCTCACCTAAAGAATACGTTTCGTATTCCAGTATATTATGATAACGACGCAAACTGCGCGGCCTTGGGAGAATACTGGTTCGGTTCCGGAAAGAATTCCCCAAACTTGATCGTTCTTACTTTAGGAACCGGACTCGGTGGTGGCTGGATCTTAGAAGGGAAACTATTCGACGGTTATAAAGGAAATTCTTTGGAAGTAGGACATACCACCATCCGCCCCGGAGGCGCGCTCTGCGGTTGCGGACAAAGAGGATGTATAGAAGCATATTTTAGTGCATCCGGATTTTCTTCTAGATACCAAGAAAAAACCGGCAAGATCTTATCCAGTGTGGAAAGCCTCTTCGAAGAAGAAGAAAAAGGAGATCCTTCCTCAAAACAAATCCTGGAGGAAGGAATCGAGGCACTCGCCGAAACGATCCGAAATCTAATTCACCTATTCAATCCGGAATGTATCGTGCTTTCCGGAGGGATTGCCAAGTCTTATTCCAAGTTCGGAAAACGGCTTGAAAATCGAGTCGGAGAAATCATCTTTCCAATATTCAAAGACTATACAAGAATCCTGCCGGGCGGTTCCGTTACGGGAGCATTGGGAGCAGCGAGTCTCTGCTTGGACAATAAATTATGAGCGATCCGAACTGTTTATTTTGTAAAATCATCAAAAAAGAGATCCCAGCCAAAATAGAATTCGAAGACGAGAATCTATTAGCTTTTTATGATATAACTCCTCAGGCCCCCACTCACCTACTCGTCATTCCCAAAAAGCATATCGCATCCTTAGACAAGGCAGAATCTTCAGATAAGGCTCTTATCGGCGAGCTCCTATTAAGAGTCTCCGAGATAGCAAAGTCTTTAGGCTTAGACAAGGAAGGATTTAGAGTAGTGAATAACGCGGGAGCCTTGGGAGGACAAACTGTATTTCATTTGCATTTCCATCTCTTGGGCGGAAGACAAATGAAATGGCCTCCTGGTTGATCTTTACGGAGAATTGTTTTGAAAAAACTGATTTTAGGCTTCGCAATCAGCGCGCTTTCCTTAGGATTCTTATTCTGGAATCTGGATCTTTCCGGCTTTCAGACCATATTAGATAGATGGCAACCGATCTATCTTCTTCCTTTCTTTATCGCGATCATCTGGGGACTCTTGCTCTTTTCCTGGAGATGGTATCTATTATTACATAAGAAGGTATCCTTCAAGATCTCTCTTCTCTCCGCGTATATAGGAGTGGGAGCAAACCAATTCCTTCCCGCAAGAGGGGGAGATCTTTTTAGATTATATCTATGCCGGCAAGGAACGGATATAGGCTACGGAAGTTTAGTAAGCGGGATCTTTTTAGAAAAAGTATTAGATTTTTCTTTTATATTCTGCGCAGGCTTAGGTGCATTATCCGTATTAGGCGTCAACCAAACGGATACGAAAATCCTTTTTCCTTTGCTCGGGATCATCGGGATATTTTCCGCCCTTGCAATCGTAAGATTCTTTCATCCGAAATTGGTCCTACTCGGTGAATTCTTATTTTCTAAAATAGGAAAACGGGAATTCTTTCGGGACAAACTGGCTGCCCAGGTTACCGAACTCGGAAGTTTTTTAACATTTCGTAATATAAGCACCTACGGATTTTTGACCGGAGCGACCTGGCTATTCGGTTATGCAATCCATTATACATTGCTTCAATATTTGGTCGGGATCCACTTGAGTCCATTAGAGACGATCTTCATCATGTTTTGCGGAGCGGTAGGAGTCATGGTGCCTTCTGCTCCTTCCGGAGCCGGGGTCTATCATGCGTCCATTACCTCCGGCTTCGTTCTACTCGGAAGAGATAGCTCCGAAGGATTGGTGTATGCGACCACAGTGCACTTAGGCCAGATGATCTCACTCGGGATCCTAACCGCGATCTTGTATGTGTATTGGTCCTTTTCCGGACAAGAGAAGAAGATAGCTCCAAGAATGTAGGAACTGTTGAGGGTTATTGTGGGAACTAAAAATTCCCGCTTGCGAACATAAGGCTTTTCTGATATAGGGAAATAGGCTTCTCCCACTAGCCCGCCTCCGCCACCCAATTCGGGTGGGGGCCGCGCACAAGCGCCGGAACGGAAGTTCCGTTCCGGCTTAATTGGAGATTACTCTGGTTTGGTCAGTTTATCCAGATCTTCACAGCCTGGAATATTCAACTTTTTGCCTCTCGAATTTTTGAAAGGTTCACAGGTTGAAGATTCCAATCCTGAAATACAAGCTTCGAATGTGGAAACCATTTCAGGAGTCACTTGCTCCTTCTTCTCTAATCTCCGCTTCTTGGACTTTTCAAATTCCTCTTGGAAATGACTCACGCAATTCTCTTCCGATTGCATGAATGGAGGAATCATATTCCGATACTGAGCAGGGATCTTTTCCAACTCATCCTTTGTGCATTCGATCGTTTTAGAACAAATTGCTTTTTGAAAACGGGGAACTAACTCCGCGAGCTTTTCTTCAGGAGACTTAGAAGAGCAATAAGCAAACAAAAGTCCTGCGAGAAGGAACATTAGAATTTTTGTATATTTCATTGAAAACTCCATAAATAATTTTTTGAACAAGGCTAATTTGTGGGAGCTCCAACGAAAATCCTTTTTCATAGCCTTACTCAAATTAAACTAGTTTTCTCCGTTTTAATGGAGGATTTATCTTCTTTTTTGCGTCTGAAACGTTTCGAAATGATTTTTTTATTTCCAAATTTGACAAGGAAAGGTAGCTTCTGATCCCTCTGGTCCTATGGAAAAAACAAAGAATGGCAAGAATTCAAGAGTAGTAGTAACCGGAATAGGAGTCATACTCCCCAATACTTTCAGCACAGGGGATTTCTGGACGAATATTTCGGAAGGCAAATCCCAATTAGATTTCATTACTCGCTTTCCCACAGACAATTTTCCGATCAAAGTTGCGGGCGAAATGAATACCTTTGATTGGAGAAAGCATCTTCCCGATCTAAGTGACAAATACGCTAAGAATTATAATACGGAAACTCTCGCGCTTATGTCCGCGATGGAAGAAGCCAATAAGGATGCGGGTATCAAGAGAGGCGATCTGGAGCCAAGCAGAGTCGGATTCATAGATTCTTCTTCCAGAGCATCTCTTTCTTGGTGGGATTTTGCCTGGAGAAAGTATCTGGAGGAAAAGGATCATAACGTGTTCGACCGTTATTCGGTCCTTACATCTATGGCCTCCAATCCAACTAATCTAACGGCGATTAACGCGAATATCCAAGGATTCGTGACTACTGTTTCCGCTGCCTGCGTAGGCGGCCATCATGCAATCAGTCTTTGCTACCAAGCTATCCGAAAAGGAAGAGCCGAAGTCATGTATGCGGGTGGTCATGAGTTTCCCCTCTTACAACCTTTAATGCTGATGTATTCCGATCCGTTAAGCAGGGTTATGTCCTTAGAAAAAGATAATCCTAAGCGAGGAATTCGTCCCTACGATAAGACTAGAGATGGATTCCTATTGGGAGAAGGAGCAGTGGTCCTCGTTTTAGAAAGATTGGACCGAGCCTTGCAAAGAGGAGCAAGGATCTACTCCGAGATTTTAGGAACCTACAGCTATAATGAAGCGGATCACGCCATGAGAATGGACCTCACAGGCAAGAAGGCCGCAAACGGTTTAAAACATTTGATGAAGATCAGTAACCTTAGACTGGGAGATATTGACTATTTTTGCGGACATGGAACCGCAACCCACAATAACGATTTAGCGGAAAGTAGAGCTATCTCTCTTCTCTATGAAGGACGTCCTAAATTCCATTGGGGGCCTGTTGGCTCGATAAAACCGATTTTCGGTCATACCTTCGGAGCCGCGGGGATCATCAATGTAGCAGCGACCTCTCTTATGCTAAAGAATCAAATCCTTTGTCCTACCATTAATTTGGAAACTCCCGATCCTGAATGCGATCATGATCATATTGCGGAAGGCCAACGCAAAGCAAAAGTCCGACACGCAATCTCTATGGCATTTGCGATCGGAAGCCAATCTTCTTTTGTTAGCATGGCTGCACCGGAGTTCTGAGGATTAGAATGCAACTATCAAAACAGTATAATATTCTAAAGAGAACGGGAGTTGCCCTGCTCTACAAGGGTCCCTTTTCCGAGACTACGATATCCGCTTTAAACGAACTATTGAAAGAGAAACTCGAAGGAGAAAAGAAGAAGAATCGCATACTCACTGTATTCGTTGAAATGGCACAGAATGTGGCCCATTACTCTGTAGAAAGAGATGAGAAAAGCGGAATAGGCATCTTGGCACTTCGCAAGAAAGCTCATAACTGGGAATTGAATTGCGGGAATGCGATCGACTCTTCTCAAGGCGAATTCTTAAAGAAGAAGATAGAAGAGATCAAAAGTCTTTCAGAAGAAGAATTAAAACAAAAATATAACGAACAGATCCGTTCGGACCGACCTGAAAAAAGCAAAGGTGCCGGATTAGGATTCTACGAGATTACCCGTAAATCGGACCTTCCTTTGGTCAGCCAATTCGAAGAAGGCGAAGAAGGAGGAATTTTCTTTAGACTAACCGCAAGATTCCTTTTGGAGGAAGGAGAATAGTCTTATAATATTATAAAAATTTAAACCGATTCTACCTGTATAATAAGCACGGTATGATTGTCTCTGGTCAAATGTATATTCGCTTCTTCTGAAAGGATTCTACAAGTTTCTCTGAGATCGTGACTTTCTCTCAGTATTTTTTCCATCTGATCTATATTCAAAACTTCTGTAAGACCGTCGGTGCAGAGTAATAAAAAATCACCTTTCGATAATTTTCCGGAGTAATCGAAGATATCGGCTTCCATACTCTTGCTTCCACCACCGATACAACTCGTGAGAAGATGCCTTCCGTGACTCAGGCCCAATTCCTCACTGATATTATGATCTACAGTGACTTTTCTTAAACCGTCTTTGTCTAGATGATAGAGTCGGCTATCGCCTACATTAAAGATCCAAGACTTTCTCTTGCCGAGTAAACAACCCACCAGAGTCGTTCCCATCTTTGGCTTATGAATGGATTCACCGTAAGAGTTGACTTCATTATTGATCTTGCGGAGTAGATTCTTCCATCCGGTAGGAGGAAGTTCTTCGATAGGACGAATTGCCCTTTCCATCCAAGAAAGTTTTTCCAAGGCCACTCTACTTGCAACCTCTCCTGCCTCATGTCCACCTAAGCCATCCGCAAGAGCAAATAGACCGGCAACAGAATCCGTATCTAATGTCTGAACGGAATCCAATTCTCCATGAGTTTGACTACAAATGATCGTCTCTATCGCGAGAAGAGAGTCTTCATTGTGGGATCGAAAGTTTCCCTTATCCGTAATTGCGTAATACCGGAGTTTCATATTTTCTTGCCGGACAAACCGCGTCCACGGTTTCGAAACGAAATAACGTAAGAATGACCCATCGGAACATTCCTACAAGAAAAAAGAATAGATCGGGTCTGAAAGAAGATAACAGAATTTTGATAAAGAATCAATGCGTGAGATCCGGATTTTACTTTGCAGTATATCCGCCGTCTACGGGAAGCGCCACTCCAGTCACGAAAGAAGCCTCGTCGGAACATAACCAAACTGCTGCCTTGGCCACTTCTTCCGGTTCTGAGAGACGATTTACAGGATGCAAACGAGTGATCTTTTTTTCCGCGTCTTTCGGATCGGGAGAAGAATGAAACAGACCTTCTAACATTTCTGTGCGAATGAATCCGGGACAAACCGCGTTCACTCTTATCCTCTTCTCCGCGTATTCTAAGGCTGCTGATTTGGTTAATCCTACTACTCCGTGTTTGGCGGCTGTATAAGGAGCAACTTTCCAATCGGCTCCGACAAGACCAGCTATGGAGGAAATATTCACTATGGAACCTGCTCCCCTCTTTAGCAATAGCTCTATCTCGTATTTCATGCAAAGCCATGTACCTTTCAAATCCACTGCGAGGACCTTATCCCAAACTTTTTCAGGATAAAGATGCAGATCAGTAGACAAACCGCCTACTGCGGCATTGTTTACTGCGTAGTCCAATCCACCGAATTCGGACTCTGCCTTCAGGACAAAATCTTTTACCTGCGAATCGTTAGACACATCGCAAGGAAAGAATTTCGCTATTCCTCCGGATTTTGCGACTTCCTCTTCGACTTTTTTTCCTTCTTCTTCTCTTCGTCCGCAAAAAAGAACCTTGGCTCCTCTGGATGCGAATTCGAGAACAATGGATTTGCCGATGCCCGCGTTCCCTCCGGTGACTAAAGCGACCTTGTTTTTCATCGGATCTTTCTCGCCTCTCCGGTTCGTACTCTATTTAAGTATTTCTTTAAATGCGAATTGATGATCTCTAAATCATCCAACTCTTGAGAAGGATCCACGACGCCTAAGTCCGCTACCAAAATAAGAAGATAACGCAATTCTTCCAGATGGACTTTTGCCTTGAGTATGTTCTTGATCTTCTCGGAGCGGATCCTGGTTCCCCAGGCACCTGCAATTCTAACAGGCAAGAGAGAAGAGACCGATTTGATATGATCGATCAGGTTCGGCTCCACCTTCTCCTTCCAAGTATCGCAAAGCTCGTACAAGTGTAGAAGAAATACGTGAGCGAGTTTCCAAACTTCTAGTTTACGAAAACCTGATACGAATCCGTCCGGACCCAGAGTCCCGGAAGAACCTGCGCCGATCTCCGGGCTTGCTTGGGAAATGATCTTTCCACCTTCAAATTTCTTTCTGAATGCATCCGGAATTGGAACGACCTTTCTCTGAGAATAATCGAAGAACAAGACCCTTATCTTAACGACTGAGACCTTCTCCGATCTATTCTTCTTAGAAAGTCTGAAATAAAGATCGAAGGACTTTTCTCCCATATTATCCAAAGAGACATCGATGATTACTTTATCTTTATATAATAGTTCGCCTTGGTATTGAATGAAAGCATTCGCAAAAATGATACTGTTCCCATGAATATCGGTTACAGAGTATCCAAGGTATTGGAAGAATTGCAAATGAGCTTCCATCACAAGATCCAGAATACTGGCAAAGGACACATGTATGTCCAGGCTCAGATCTATCTTACGGATCGGGATCTCCGTAGAAAAATAATACCGAGAAGGAAACTCCGAGTCGGTGTTTTCGATCTGGGGTTTGGAATTCATGCGCTAAATTTTGTCCTGAAATTTTCCGGGATTTCCAAAGTCTTCTTCGAGATATAATCGAAGAAGACAAGAGTGATCTTTACGAATGCAACCTCTTCTCCGCTCTTTTTATTGGATGCTTTTACTAAGAGTTCGCAGGATTTCTTTCCAAGATTAGCAACCCCGACTGCGAATTCCAAAATGTCTCCGGCCTTTGCCTCTGACTTATATTCCGCTTCCATTTTAGGAATAATAATATTCGCTCCCGCAATATCTGCCTTGGACCAGGAATTGGATTCCAAGAATGCGTCAAAGGCCTCATTCACAAGGGGAATAATTGTCTCATACGTAACATGAGAAACGAATAATCCCCCTACTACGGTCGCGCTACGAGTATCAGATCCGCGAACGACTATGTCTGTCCGGAAGGAGAAGGACTGGCTTTCGGGGACCTGGGACATTACATTCCTTCTTTTAGGGAGAGATACTCTTAATATCGGAACCAGGAAATCCGATCTTAAAGGACTCGAGAGAAGAGAAGCCCCTATACTTTCCAAAATTTTAAACCTTGGAAATATTTTTTATACTTGAGTCCATAAAGAATACTGCAATATATTCGGGCGGGTAATTCGAAAGTCTTACTTTAAACGATGTTAGTTTCTTTGGGTAATTGACGATTCGCATGGATTTGCTCTGACAGTATTTTCCTTCGAATTTCGTATGAATCCGGCCTTTTTTCCGTCAAAAGACTAGTTCTAAAATCAAAGAATTCGGGGCAGTCTTGCAAATACGATAATGCCGCAGGAATCAGTACAGAGAGAGCCAACAAAGATTCTTTCCGACCCGGACTCCCTGATAAGGGAGTTTGTTCGCCCCGGTATGTACTTGCACTTGGCGACCACCATGTCCCGCCCGAATGCACTCATCTATTCTCTATGTCGTATCTTTCAAGGAGCTAAACCAGATTTTACGATCAGCGTTGCAGGGATTCATTCCAGTGCACATTGCTTAGCTCTCTCCGGCATTGTGAAAAAGATCATTACTGGTTTTGCTGGAGACAACTATCCTAAGCCAAGTCCCAACGGTTTATATAAGGATCTCTTAAGAGGAAAGCCTTTCGAACTGGAACTTTGGTCCCTTCTTTCCTTAACCCAAAGATTGATCGCAGGAGCGATGAGACTTCCAGGTTTCATTTCCAATTCTCTTGTAGGTTCCGATCTCATCACCGATAAATTGGGAAAAACAGCATTTCTATATCATAAACCCACAGAAGGACAGGCATTCGGAGAAGCTGCGGCCCCTCACCTAACATCGGAAAGTCGAGGAACTAGAGAAAAGGATATGGTCCTTCTTCTTCCTTTAAATCCGGACATTACTCTCGTTCATGGAATTGTCGCGGACGAAGATGGGAATGTAGTCCTCTGCCCTCCTGCAGGAGAAGGTTCTTGGGGAGCACTTGCTGCATCTAAAGGAGTGATCGCAACTGTAGAGAAGATCGTTCCCAGAGGTACAATCCCGCCTGAACTCGTAAATATACCTGGAGTACGAGTATTAGGAATCGCTCCTGCAAGATACGGCGCTCATCCTCAATCCTTAAGAGTGCATAGTCTTCCGGATCTTCCCGCCTTCGAAGGTGTGGAATCTTATATGGATGATTACGAATTCCAGACAGAAGCAAACGAGTCCGCCGGAGTTCCTTCCAGAGCAGAGAAATGGTATAAAGAAAATGTAATGTTATCCAGTCATGACGAATATTTGGAACTAATCGGAGATGTTCGACTTAGACGTCTTAAGATGACTCCTCCGGAGCATGTGCTTTCTTCTCCTGAAGATCCGAAGACTGTGAATGATTCCGAACAGACAATTATTCTCACTGCTAGGGCAATCATCGAAAGAGTGAAAGAAAAAAGTTATAAGACAGTGCTCGCCGGAATCGGTGCTGCTCACATGGCAGCCTGGACTGCGGCCAAACTCTTAGAGAAAGAAGGAATTCATATCAAAGTAATCTCTGAGTTGGGCTTCTATGGAATGAAACCCTTTGCAGGAGATGTATTCTTATTCAGCCAACTTCATACTCATTCTTGTTCCATGCTATCCGATGTGGTTAGCATCTTAGGAACCGTTGTCCCGGACGATTGTTTGGGAGTGATAGGTGCTGCAGAAGTGGATTGGTTCGGTAATATTAACTCTGTGTTGGATGGAAAAGGAAACTTTCTAGTGGGATCGGGAGGCGCGAATGATATCGTTTCCACTGCAGATACGATCGTAGTCGCAAAGGCAAACAGATACAGATTCGTAAGAAAGGTAAAATTCATCACTTCTCCCGGAGATAGAGTGGTAGAAGCAGTCTGCCAATTCGGTAGATTCAAAAGAAAATCCTTCTCCGACCATCCGTTCGAACTATCTTCTTGGATCGCCCCCGCCTCAGACGATGAGATGGAAGCAGAAGAAGCCGTTCTAAGATATACTCTTTGGCTTCCCCCTGACGAGGAACTGCCTATAGACCAAGAACCTCCGATCACTTCTGAAGAATTGACAGCTCTTAGGGAATTAGATCCAGAAAGGATCTATACGGAACAGTTTATGGTTTACACGCGTTTGCCTTAACTTCGAGACGAATGGAGCAAAAGATTGGAATTATGACTGGAAATTTATTATGGACCGAGGGAGTATTGATCCATGGAAAAAGCTAAGAACCTAGCTTCCAACGGTGTTCGGATCACCGGGATCGGGCATTATCTTCCCGAAAGGATCGTAAAAAACGACGAGATCCGCGCCAGACTGAAATACCCCGAAATGCATCCTGCCGAAAAAGCAGTGATAGGCAATATAGGAGTTACGGAAAGAAGAAGAGCGAACGAAAAGGAAACCGCTCAATTCATGGCGGCTGAAACCGCACAAATGATCCTAAAAGATGCAGGCAAAGATGCTAAGGATGTGGATGTATTTATCCTGGCAAACTGGACAGACAGGCTCTATCTTCCGGATCTTGCTCCTCAGGCTTCTAAGTTAACCGGCACATCCAACGCACTTGCATTCGATATTTCTACTGCTTGCACCGGATTCGTTCATGGAGTCCAGATCGGCGCCGCATTTCTTTCCAGTGGTAAGTATAAGTCCGCACTTGTGATCGGTAGCGAAAGATTTTCGATAAGAACTAGGATGAGCGGCTACGGAGAATTCACTGCAGGCGATGCAGCCGCTGGAGTTCTCTTAGAACATACTGGAGATAAGAATTACGGAGTCATAGATTCCTTTTTGAAAGACAATGGAGATCTTTCCTCACTCATCGAATTGGGTCCTGGACCAAATTATCATATTAAGAGTTTTCCGGAATTAGTCACGAACGCTGCGGACCTAACTCTTTCTTCGATGGACCAACTCATGAATAAACATGGATTGAGTATCGAAGATATTGATTGGGTCATTCCTCATCCCGGAACAGATGTAGTCGTCCAAGACGTCTTAAAAAGAACTAAATTCCCGAAAGAAAAGATCCTACTCAACTTTGAGAGAGTAGGAAATACTTCTGCAGCTTCCATTCCTATAGCTCTATCAGAATATTATTATAAAGGAATTGTGAAGAAGGGAGACTTAATTCTGTCTCCTGCGGTCGGAGCGGGATTTTATTGGGGTGGACTTTTATATCGATTATAGATTCGATATCGATTCCGCACAAAGAAAAACAATAAATAGAAAAGGTGAAGTAGAAGGATGATCGTAACAGGATTCGAACTGAGAGAAAGGCTAAACGCCGAATCTGCCTCGGAAGTATATAAGGCTGTTCGAAAAGAAGATAGCAAATCCGTCATAATCAAATTCCTTCCTGTTCTGGATGAATTGCATCCTTCCGTAGTGAATCTCAGGAATGAATATGAGATTCTGGCATTGTTATCTGAGAAGGAATTCGTAAAGCCAATCAAGTTCGAGAAACTCCAGGATGGATTCGCTCTATTCATGGACTATGTGTCTGGAGGTTCCTTAAAGGATTATATTGCAAAGAAACCTCTCACTCTTACCGACTTCTTTTCCATCGCAATCCAGCTCTCCGAAAGGCTGAGCGAGATCCATTCGCGCAAGATCATCCATAAAGACTTAAAGCCTGAAAACATTATCTATAATAAAGAAAGCAAACAGGTCAGGATCATAGACTTCGGGATCTCTACTCGACTCAATAAAGAAGAAACTTCTTGGTCTGCTCCGAATATATTAGAAGGTTCCATTCATTATGTTTCTCCGGAACAAACCGGAAGAATGAATCGATCCGTAGATTATAGAAGCGATTTCTATTCTCTAGGTATCACTTTCTACGAAATGCTTTTAGGCAAATTGCCATTTGATGGAGATGATTTACTCCAACTAGTTCACTCTCATTTGGCCAAGATCCCGGTCCCTCCTAAAGAACTTCGTCCGGAAGTCCCTTCTGTACTTTCAGATATCGTAATGAAGCTTCTGGCAAAGAATGCGGAAGATAGATACCAAACTGCAAGAGGCTTGCAAGGTGACTTAGAAAAAGCGTTCTCCTTATGGAAGGAGAATACCGATTTTCCTGCTTTTGCCTTGGCACAAAATGATTTCTCTCCTGAATTCAAGATCCCTCAAAAACTCTACGGAAGAGAAGAGTATATCAATACTCTCTTAGAAGAATTCAAGAATGTTGCGGCTAACGGTCGCTCCAGAATGGTATTGATCGGGGGATATTCCGGAGTAGGTAAATCTTCTCTCGTAAAAGAGATCAACAAGCCTCTTACCGAATCTAAGGGCTATTTTATTTCCGGAAAATTCGATCAGTACAATCGCAACCTTCCCTTCTCCGCAATTATACAAGTGTTCTCAAGCCTAGTCGAATTGATTCTAACCGAACCTCCAGAAAGGATCGAGGCTTGGAAAGGAAAGATACGCAAGGCTCTCGGCCCTAATGGAAAAGTAATCACGGATGTGATCCCAGAATTAGAGATCATTATCGGAAAACAAGAAACAGTTCCGGAATTAGGCCCTCAAGAGAACGCAAACCGTTTTTATATCGTATTCCAGAACTTCATTAAGGTTTTTGCAAGTTCAGAGCATCCTCTTGCAGTTTTCTTGGACGATATGCAATGGGCAGACACTGCTTCTCTCGAACTTTTAAAGATCTTAATGGAAGACGTAACCGTAAGTTACCTTTTCATAATCCTGGCATATCGGGACAACGAAGTGGATTCTTCTCACCCATTCCAAGCTCTTTTAGATGTTTTGGAAAAAGAAGGTTTGGATCCTTACAAGATTGTGCTTCAACCTCTCGCTCTAAAGGACGTCAAAGAGCTATTATCCGATAGTCTTCACACTTCCCAAGAAAAGACCAATGAACTTTCAGAAATCATTCATTCCAAAACCGGAGGGAATCCTTTCTTTATCGGAGAGTTATTAAAACAGCTCGCAAAAGAAGATTCCGTCTTCTTTGACCAGGAAACCGGAAAACCGGGCGAAGGCGTATGGAAATGGGATATCGCTAAGATCAGGAATACAAAGATTTCGGATAACGTAGTCGAACTACTGATCAATCGGATCCGAAAGCTTCCCCCTAAGATACAAGAAACATTAGAGCTCGCCTCCTGTATCGGAAGTTCCTTTGACCTCGCTCTTCTTACCAGGATCAGAGAGACAGATTATAAAACTGCTTTAGGAGCTATACAAGAAGCAATTCAAGAAGAATTAATCGTACCAGTTGGGGACAACTATCGTCTGGCAGAAGCCTTGGACGAAAAGGAATCCAATAAGGAAAAGCTGTACCAAGCTGCCAAGACTGTCATGTACAGATTCCAACACGACAGAGTACAGCAGGCCGCATACGAGATCATAGACGAAGATAAGAAGAAGAAAATCCGTCTTCAACTCGGAAGATTCCTCTTAGAAAATGCGGACCAAAAACAGATCGAAGACAATATTTTCGATATAGCGAATCACTTAAACATAGGCTCTTCGTACATCACTGAGGCTCCTGAAAAACTCAAACTGGCTCAGTTGGATCTGATCGCAGGAAAGAAGGCAAAGAATTCTACCGCATACAAACCTGCATTGAACTATATCGCAAAGGCAAGAGAGATGCTGTTTCTCATGCCGGAAGCGAATCAGGGAGATGACAAACTCTGGGCGGCCCATTACGATATTTGCTATTCCATATTTAGAGAACTAGGCGAGATCCAATATCTCACCGGTGTCTTTGATGATTCTCAAAAGACAATAGACACTCTCCTAAAATATGCAAAGACACCGATCGAACTTGGAGATGCTTATAATCTTCTCATTATAGAATACTCCGCTCTTGGAAAATTCGATTTGGCACTTCCTATGATCATCAAGGCATTAAAACCTTTGGGCGTCGATATTCCCGACAAGGATCATGATAAGGTGACCGGTGCGGAGATAGAGATCGCAAACGCGGCATTGGATGGCAAGACTGTAGAGTCCTTATTGGATCTTCCTCTGATCCAAAAGCAGGAACATATTATGGCAGTGAACCTGATGACGAGTGCCATTCCTACAGTTTATAATTATGCTCTTACTTTATTCCCTGTTATTTCATTGAAGATGGTAAACCTCTTCTTGAAACACGGGAACATGTCCGATCCGTACGGATATTCCATGTATGCAATCGTACTTACCTCAGGATTTCAACAGTATAGAAAGGGTTACGAGTTTGCGGAGTTAGCCGTCAAAGTTAGCGAGAAATACAAGAATCCGAGTGGAATAGCGAAAGCCGCGAATATTCTGGCCAATTACACCACTCCATTCGTGAAACACCTGAAGTATTCCGAAGAGATCAATCATAGAGGAATACAAGCCAGTTTAGAATCCGGAGAGTTCCTACACGGTGGATATTGCGCGATGAACGACGCAATCAACGTAGTTCTCCAATCCAAAAACCTAGAATTAGTAAAACCTAAAATAGATGGCCTTTTAAAATTCACTAGAAAAGTGAAAAACAACCTAGCGATCGATACCGTCCTTGCTTCCGCACTCATCATTTCCAACTTAAGAGGCAAGACTGCTTCTCATATAGAATTTTCGACGGAGGAAATGAACGAGCAGGAATATATTGAGCTCTGCAATTCTCACCAGAGTCCGTTTCCGGTTTGTTTGTTCAAGATCATGAAGAGTAGAATGCTTCTCTCTTATGGAGAACCGGAAGCCGCTCTTAAGGAATTAGAAGAAGCTGAGGGAATGCTTGGATTTATCTCAGGACAGATCGCGGTAGAAGAACATGGTTATCTCTATTCTCTCGCGATGGCTGCGAACTATAAACTTTCTCCTCAAGATAAGAAAGCAAAGTTCCTGGAAAGAATGAAGAAGAATCAGCAGAAACTAAAACTTCTTTCCGAGAATTCTCCTGAGAATTTCGAACATAAATATCTCTTAGTCGAAGCAGAGCTCGCAAGATTGGAATACAAGAACTGGAAGGCAGCTAAGACTTACGAGCAAGCAATCCAACTCGCGAGTAAAAACGAATATTATAACGATGAGGCACTTGCCGCGGAACTCGCATCCAAGTTCTGGTTCTCAAAAGGAAGCGCGAAGATTGGCTCTCAATATATCAGTGAAGCCTATCAAAAGTACGGAAGATGGGGAGCCACCAAGAAACAAGAACTATTAAAGGCCAAATACCCCGAATTCATTCGAGAAAAAGGAAGAGATACTCTTCGCGCGACTCGCACTTTAGGAACCCTGAGCACCCGCACTGCCGCCGCAACGGAAGTGTATACAGGACAAACTCTCGACTTCCAATCGATTCTGAAAAGTTCCACAGCGATTTCCGGAGAGATCAAACTCGAGTCCTTGTTGGATACATTAATGCAGATCTCGATCGAGAATGTGGGAGCCGAAAAAGGAGTCATGATCTTAAGAAGAGACGGCAAACTCTTCGTAGAGGCAGAAGGTAGCATAACGGATGACGAGATCCGTGTCATGCAAGGGATCCCTATCCAAGAAAGTAGGAATATTCCTATCAGCGTCATCTACTATGTAGAAAGGACCAAAGAAGATTTAGTACTCAGAAACGCATTTGCTGATGAGAAGTTTAACAAGGATCCATATATCCGAGAGAGAAAAACAAAATCAGTCCTATGTTCTCCTATTATCAAACAGGGAGAGCTGATCGGTATATTATATTTAGAGAATAATCTCTCCGAGGCTGCATTCACTTCGGATCGTTTACAGACGATCTCGATACTTTCTTCGCAGGCTGCTATCTCCATTGATAACGCATTGCTCTATGCGAACTTGGAAGGCAAGGTAGCTGAAAGAACAAAAGAATTGGCGACTGCTAATGATGATCTCGCCTTAAAGAATCAGCATATCACTGACAGTATTACATATTCTTTGAATATTCAACAGGCGATCCTTCCTGCTCCGGAAATCTTAGGAAAGTCCCTGCAGGATTATTTCGTAATATTCCGACCGAAGGACATTGTATCCGGAGACTTCTATTGGTTCTCCAAGCAGGAAGATGCCATATATATTGCTGCAGTAGACTGCACCGGTCATGGAGTTCCAGGAGCGCTTATGTCCATGATCGGGAATACTCTTCTGAACCAGATCGTAAACGAGATAGGTATCACTGAGCCGGGAGAGATCTTGGCCCTTCTTCACCAGAAGGTAAGACAGGCCTTGAAACAGGATACCGATCAAACCAATTCCAGGGACGGAATGGACCTCTGCCTATTAAAGATACAGGACAATAATTTATTCTTTGCCGGAGCGAAACGCCCTATTTTTATAGGAAAAGGCGGAGTCTTGACCGAAATTAAAGGAGATAGGTTCTCGATAGGCGGCAAGCAAAAAGAAGAGACGCGAAAATTTACGACACACTCCATTCCTCTACAAAAAGGAATTCGAACGAGTGTCTACCTAACCACGGATGGTTTCATGGATCAACCGAATCCTGAACGTATGAAGATCGGTACCAAAGGGTTTCTCGCATTTTTGGGTGGAATAGAACACCTCTCCAGTGCGGAACAAAAAGAGAGAATGGAATCCTTCCTGCTAGCTCATCAAAACGGAGAAGCGCAGCGGGACGACATAACACTTGTCGGTGTGGTTTTGGGTGGTTAATTAAGGAGATGTTTCTGAACAAGGAAGATGCTAATGATGGAAAATGAAGTCGTTAATCTGTTTAAGACTTATCAGGAAACCAGCGAATATAATTTGCTAGTATCCTTCAAGGGCAGGCTGTCCCAGGAAGTTTTGACCGAATTGGGTTCTATGATCCGTACTTCTCTCAGCACGGAATCCAAAATTAAGAAAATTTTTGCCGTATTTATAGAACTCGCTCAGAACATGCTTCACTATTCTGCGGAGCGCAAGATCAACGAAGAGCAAAAGGATGCTGGAGTCGGTATCCTCGTAGTCAGGGAAAATTCTGTTGGCTACCATGTTGCTTCGGGAAATTTGGTATTGAACGAGAAGATCGAGTTTCTCACGGAAAGGATCCAGAAAATCAACTCCATGAATAAGGACGAATTAAAGTCTTTTTATCAGCAGCAACTCAGGTCAGAGAGACCAGAGGATAGCAAGGGAGCCGGAGTAGGATTGATCGATATTGCGAGAAAGTCGGATGGACCTCTAGTATTTCATTTTGATTCGTTGGATGGAAAACAATCCTTCTTCACAATCTCCGCATTTTTTACGAAGGAAAACTAATCATGGAATCCTTGCATATACAACAAACTAAAACTTCACCGGAAGTCATCTTAGATTCATCCAAAGGCGTCGCGGAGATCATCGGAGAATCCTATCCCGAGAACGCGATGGCATTCTATAAACCTGTCTTTGATTGGTTGTCCGCTATCCAAGCTTCTAGCAAGCAGATACAGTTCCGTTTTCAAATGGATTATTTCAATACCAGTTCCTCCAAAGTGATCATGGATATTTTGGATCATCTTCAAAAATATCATGATAAGGGCGGAAAGGTCGAAGTCGAATGGCTGTTTAAGGAAGACGACGAGGATATGCAGGAGACGGGAGAAGAATTCTCTTCTGATCTTAGCCTTCCGTTCAAAATGAAATCTTATAAATAGATTTCCGAATACGATCATCTTGTGGAAAAGAACGAGTCTACAAAAGAATCTAATACTTTCTTCGAGCAGGAATTTAAACTTCTCTCGGACGCGCAATCTTTCCTAGATAATTCCGGCAACGGAGGAGATCCCAAGGATAAACTTAAGACCTTGGTGGATTCCTACGAGTCTCTATTAAAACAGTCTTCTAAGATCATGAAGATCGGAGACTCTACTCAACATAGACTTCTCAAAACCCAAGAAGAATTAACAAATTCTAATATAATGCTCGAGGCCGCCTATATGGACCTCAAGCTTGTTACCGAGGTGGGAAGGATCATCACCTCTTCTCTTGAGCCAAAGGTAATCATCCAGTCCGTTTATCAGAACACCAAGTCCATGGTCCCTATGGACGTTCTTGCATTCGGGATCTATGACGAAGAAAAGAAAGAGATCAAATATAAGTTTTGCGTAATAGATGGAAGATACACTCCTGCTCCTTCAGTAGATTCTCTTGAGGCAGACAACCCTTCTTCTTATTGTATCAAGCACGGACATGAATTGATCAGCCAGGATGTAGAAAAGGATTTTCCTCAATATCTGGATGAGATCCGAAAACATTTCGGAGAGAATACCAAGTCGGCATTGTATTTCCCTTTAAAAGTAGAAGAGCGCTTTATCGGTGTGCTCACAGTTCACAGCTACTCTAAAAACGCATTTCAACCCAATCAGTTGAATATTCTTAGAACTCTCGCGAACTATGTTGCGATCGGAGTGGATAATGCGGATGCGTATCGCACTCTTTCTAAGAGAAACAAGGAATTAAAGGATTCTCTCGAAAAGATCGAAGAGCTGAACAAGAACATAGAAGAAGAAAGACAGAAGTCCGAAAACCTTTTGTTGAACATTCTACCAAGAAGCATTGCTGACAGATTGAAAGGAGGAGAAGGAGTCATTGCGGATTACTTCCCTTCTTCTACCGTTTTGTTCGCGGATATAGTCGGCTTCTCCAAACTTACTACCAAGATCAAGACACCTACAAGATTGGTAGAGATCTTAAACCGCATTTTTACTGAGTTCGATGTCATCGCTGACAAGTACAAACTCGAAAAGATCAAAACGATCGGAGACTGTTATATGTTAGCGGGAGGGATCCCGGTTATAACAGAAGATCATGCCGACAAAGCGGCTCAGGCTGCTTTAGATATGATCCGTCGCTTGGACGAATTGAAACCGGAGCTTGAGTTTGAATTCAACGTTAGGATAGGATTACATACTGGAGAAGTTGTCGCAGGAGTGATCGGAAAAAACAAATTCGTGTACGATCTCTGGGGCGATTCAGTAAACACAGCTTCTCGTATGGAATCTCACGGTTCTACAGGAAGGATTCATGTTTCAGAAGCCGTTTATCTTTCCTTGAAAGATAAATATTCTTTCGAAGACAGAAGTATCATCGAGGTAAAAGGAAAAGGCCCGATGCATACATATTTCCTTTTGGGCAAAAAATAAGGCCCGTCACCGGACCTTACCTCATCAACTCTTGGACTCCGATAGAGTCCTCATTTAATCTAAGCAATCAACCTAACGCGTCGATTACTTCTTTCGGAGCTTGGACTAACTCTACTAAAACGCCTTCTGCAGAAAGAGGAAATTCTTCGTTTCCTTTTGGATGAATGAAGGTCACATCATGACCGCCGGCTCCTTTGCGGATCCCACCAGGAGTAAAACGAACTCCTTGAGCACTCAACCATTCCACAGCTTTGTGGATATCATCCACCCATAGACCGATATGATTCAATTTGGGATCATGAACTTTTGGGCTCTTGGTCGCATCGACTGGTTCCATGATATCCACTTCGACCGCGTAAGCGCCTTTTCCCATTCTAAGAATGTCCTCGTCCACATTCTCTTTTTCACTGCGATACGTTCCTACGTTCTCCAGGCCGAGAATATCCACCCAAAATTTCTTAAGCTTCTGCTTATCTTCTCCGCCTACCGCAATCTGTTGGACTCCTAGGATCTTAAACGGTCTCATACACAACCTATCTTAGTTTTTTTCCAAGATCCTCTTCACTAGCAAAAGAGCAAGAGATTTGCCGAGGAGATCCTGATTCTATGAATGTAAATATCAGGTCATCCAAAGAAGTATAGAACGACTAGGTAACTTATTCTTCCTGGGAGAATGTAGCTTCTAAAGGAAGATGATCGCTCGCGTCTGCGGCTTCCCCTTCTTGCAGGACCTTATATTCTTTCTTAGCAAGTCCTTTAGAATAGAATATATAATCGATAGTGCGGTCAGGCTTTGCTATCTGAGGATCGTTCGGAACATGAGTGAAGAATTTCTCTTTGTTCGGACCGTTCAATTCCTCGAGGCTCACAGTAGAATTCCATTTTTGAAAGATCGGAGAGATCTCCTCTTCGTCGCTATAGAAAAAGGCTCCGTTTGGATGCAGTTGACCTCTGGAAAATCCGGGAGGAAGAAGATTAAAATCCCCGGCCAAGATCCAAGGCATCTTCTTTGCGTCCAAAGTTTCTAATAGATTTTCAATGAATCTCACCTGTCTGTGCATCGTATCCGTTCCCATAGAAAATGCGTCCAGATGAGTGTTCAGCAGTGTGACTGTCTTTCCATCGTGAGTCGCGATATCTGCCTGTAAGACTGCACGTTTCAATTGCAATTGTTGGGTAATCGGATCCGCAGGAGGCGTGGGGAGCTGGTGTCTAAGCGCTGAAACTATTTTATATTTACTGAATATTGTCAGTTTCATTCCCACAGATCCTAGGATCTTAGGATGAGGAACGAAGCCTGCTTTCCAATAAAAAGCTTCGGTTCTGCAAGGATACAGATCGGAAAGAAGAGGAAGTATTCTCTCAGACTGATCCTCGCTATACGTTTTCTTGGCTCCGTCATCCACTTCTTGGAATAGAACGAAATCCGGATTTTGCTCCAGGATTACATTTGCCACTTTCTTCAGAGTGTTTTCGACTTCTTCTCTAGAAGGTGCAGTGTCCGGACCACTCTCATCCGGGACATCATACCAAAACACTCTGTTCTTTCCGGCAAAATATTGCACATTCCAAGAAAGTAATTTGATCTGTTTTCCTCCGTCCAGGATAGGAGCGTTGGACTCACAGTTTACGGAAGCCTCCTGCAATTCAGAAGGATGAAATGTAGTGAAATATACGATTAAGAGTAGAAGGACCAGAATGGAAAGTAAGACGATGAGTATTCTTTTTAATAATTTCAAGTTGTCCCTCTGCCGGATGAGATTCTTTTTTACCCAAAGAAGTCTTTGGTGAGGCATCCTTTCTAATCAAAGTCCCGGTTTCGTCCACAATTTTAGAGTTTTCGGACCCTAAGAATAGAAAACGGAAAGGCTTTCCCTTTTTCGGGGGCCCGGAAAGACTGGAACTCTCCTCATGAAGAAGAAACTTCTAATCCTATTCCTTTCTCTTTCTATCCTTTTCAGCCTAGCTCCCGCATTCGGAGAAGAAGTAGAACTGCAAGTTGTCCTGAAGAACGGAAGCACTGGCGGAGTCGGCTCCGCAGAAAGTCTCCGATTATTTGCTTTGGAAAGACAAATGGTTCCCCTATCTGTGGGAGACATTGGTCCGGTCAAAGGATCGTTTAAGCTCCCTAAGGTGAGTGCACCGGACGGGCTGCCTATCCTTCTCCAAGTAACTTATAATGGAGTGAATTATAATAAGATCATTCCTCCGGTTCCAATTATGAGGACCCGTCCTCAAGAAGTTACCGTCTATGACAAGACTACTGATAGAGCTGCGATCAAGACCAAATCCCTTCTTCAAGTAGTTCGCACAAAAGATGCATTAGTAGTTTATAAAGTATCTATCCTAACGAACAATACGATCCCGCCAAAGAGTTTTCAGAATGAGAATGATCCGATCGAGATCTATGTTCCTACAGAAGCAACGGATATCTCGGCTCAACTTACGCAAGGAGCTGGAATGGCAATCCCACTTCAGTTAAAGCAAGGCAAGAATGGTTGGGCACTCGATCGAGCGATTCTTCCTGGCTCGTCTCAATTGTTTGTAACCTATGCAATTCCCGCAAGCGATCTGGCCTCCGTGAATTTCAAGGATAGATTGTTATTCGAGAAACAAGAAGGAGAAAGAGTAATCTTCTCCAAGCCAAAGGACATGGAAGTTTCTTATGTAGGAGCGGGCACTGTTCGCTCAGTTAAGGAAGAAGCTCCTGAAGACGTGAAGGCGAATATAGTTTCTTATCCTTCTCCTCAATATGAAATCACATTGTCTGTAAGCGGTGGAGAAGCTGTGGTAGAACCGGTCTCCGAACAGGAAAGAGAGATCCAAAACGGAAAGATCTTTGTCTCTACCGAAAAAACGATCTACGGTGTAGTCGGGATTGTATCCTTCTTATTCTTTCTTTCCTTTGCAGTCGGTCTGAAATTCAGAAAGAAGGACTAAAGTAAGTCGATTATTTTTTCTTAGCCACAACCTTCTTCTTAGCAACTGGCTTAGAAGAAGGTTTCTTGCCGGCTTTCTTGGGAGCAGGCTTACTTCTTTCCGGAACCAGAGAATCCATGAATTCTTTGATATCCTTCAGCACCTTTTCTCTTTCTCCCGCAGGTTCATTCATTAGCTCATGGAAGAAGCCCTTATAGGTCTTCATTCTCTTATTCTTATAAACCAGATGATTGTAGAACTCTAAGCTCCCGGAAGGATCCGCAATCCCATCCGCGAGACCGTGCAAAATCAAGATAGGAGTCCGCAAGATCCCAGCCTTTTTATTCGCAATTGCACCCTGTTGGAACAGTTCAAACCCCATAGAAAGGGAGATCTTTCCGTGAACCAGAGGATCCTCAACATAAGCCTGCACCACTGCCGGATCTCGGCTCACAAGATTGGTGTCCAGATTCGCGTCCAAGGTGGTAGAAGGAGCAAGCTTTCTTAAGAAACCTGCAATTGAGATCTGCAACCTTTGGAAGGCAGTCGTCGGGATCTTAAGAGCGGATGAACAAGCGACCACTCCATAAATATAATCCTGGTTGATCCCTTCGAGAGCATAACGGATGACCACCACTCCTCCCATAGAATGTCCCAGAAGAAGGATCTTATCCTTGTTCTCCCGTTTGCGGACCTCTTGGATGAAGTCGGCAAGATCGTCTACGAAGAGTTCAAAACTCCCCGCATGACCTCTCTTTCCTTCCGATTTTCCATGACCTCTCAGATCCAGACCGTAAAAGTTCACGTCGCTTTCTTTGAAATATTGAATGATGTTGGAATATCTACCGCTATGCTCTCCGAATCCATGACAAAACACTACAACTCGATTTGCTCCGGACTTTGTCCAAGCCTGGCCGTATAGTTTGGTATTATCTCTGGAAGATTGTAGGAAGAACTCTTTGTGTTGGTAGGCCATGCTTTTGGCTCCGTATCCGATATAGGCGGCGATCCCGATTGCGACCGAAGCTATAGACAAAACCTAGCATGGTCAAGCCTTTATTCCAAAATGGAAGAAAGCGCTAGATCCACTCACTCGATCTAGGAGTTTCGTTATCCGATAAAGAGAATAAAGTCCGCTCCATTCTTTCACATTTTCGTTGCCGATTCTTTTTCCCTAGACCAATCTGTCGCTTTACATGCCTTTAATCCAATCGGCATGAAATTGATACATAAGACACTTCTCGAGACGACCCGAACAGGTAATTCGAAGGTGAAATACATAGCTTGGAGAGAATTGGATGACTGAGTCACCTTCGGATAAAAGTCTTCTTCGATATTTTGGGTTAGGCGAACTCGCGACCCATGGAGGCAATGCAGTTCTGGCCTTCTGGATGATCATGGGAATGGCCTTCTTCTTATTTGCGGATCAGAACTTGATCGCGCCTAACCTCAGGAACATAGCTTCCTCATTCGGGATCACCGAACAAAAGGAAATCGATTGGAAATTGGGAGGGCTGATCCCGATCTGCTTCTTCGTACTGGGTGGATTTGTTTCCGTCTATATGGGTTATCTTACCCAGAGATTTTCCAGAAAACCTCTCGTGATCGGAACAGTTCTATTAGGAGAGATCCCCTGCCTTCTCTCCGGATTCGCAAGAACCTATGACGAATTTCTGATACTTCGGACTCTTACTGGCTTCGGGCTTGGGGGAAGTTTCCCTCTTCTATTCTCACTTGTAGGGGACTATTTCTCCGACAGATCCAGATCCACCGCAGCAGGCTATCTTTCCCTTTCTATAGGTCTTGGTGTAGGACTCGGACAAATGACGGGAGGAACCTTAGGAACTGCAGATCCTGTGAACGGATGGAGATTGAGCTTTATCTATATGGCTGCCCCTTCCTTTCTATTCATGCTCATCTACGGCCTTTTTTGCAAGGAACCAGTCCGAGGAGGAAGGGAGAAAGAATTTGCAAACCTAAAGGCTTCTCAGGGAGAAGAAGCAGTTCGCTTAACATGGAATGATATTAGAAATTTATTTTCCACAAAAACCAATATCGGGATCTTCATGCAAGGAATTCCAGGTTGCGTGCCTTGGGGAGTATTCTTCGTATTCCTGAACGATTATTACGAATTTCATTATGGAATGAAAAAGGATGCTGCCTCCGCAATGGTAATCTTCGCAGCAGTCGGGATCTTTGTAGGCACCTTTTTCGGAGGGATACTCGGGCAAAGGCTCTATGATAAAAATAAGAATCTACTCCCCATCTTCTGCGGAAGCATGATCCTTATCGGGATACTTCCCACTATTTATCTACTCCATGCAGGAAGCGTTGCAGGAAGTCCTCTATTCATTCTTGTGAATATTATCACTGGGATCATTATCTCAGTCACTGGACCGAATGTAAGAGCTCTCATCATGAATGTGAATCCGCCTAAAAGTAGATCTTCTATGTTTGCTCTTTATAATCTCACGGATAATTTGGGACAGGGCCTGGGACCGGCTATGGCGGCACTCTTACTCACAGTGCTTGCGGACAGGACTACTGCATTCACGATCTCCATTCTATTCTGGATCCCTTGCGGATTGTCTTGGATCTATATTTTGAGAAATTTCAAACATGACGAGGAAACCCTTCATCAAAACCTTGCAGAAGAAGCAAATAGGCTCCGGAGGATTGGTTAGTTGAAGGAAAAGGACACCGAGTTATTCTTATTCGATATAGAAGGCACAACGACTCCAATCGAATTCGTGCATAAGGTATTGTTTCCTTACTCGGTGCAAAATTTCGGCTCCTTCTTCTCCGAATTGAAAGAAGAAGGAGTGATAAACGAACTTATCTCCGCATCTAAGAACGAATCTGAATATTCAAAAGAGGTCTCGAATTCTTCAGAGTCTCTTTCCGAATTCTGTAAATTCCTAGTATCAAAAGATCGTAAATTAGGAATTTTGAAAGAGATCCAAGGCAGGATCTGGAAGAAGGGATACGAATCCGGAGAGCTCAAGAGCACTATCTTTTTGGATGTGCCCTTATTCTTAGAAAGGATACGAAAGACAGGCAAAAGAGCAGCAGTCTATTCTTCCGGAAGTGTTGAAGCTCAGGTATTGATCTATAAATACTGTGAAGCAGGAGACTTAACCCCTTACTTCGAAGCCTATTTCGACACCGCAATCGGAGGAAAGAGGGAGTCCACAAGCTACTCGCGTATCGCCGAAAAACTATCCATATCTCCTTCCTCCATTACTTTCTTTACGGATATAAAAGAAGAAGCGGACGCTGCCTCTGCTTCTGGAATCAAGCCAGTCATCCTTTCTCGTCCAGGCAATCATCCTCAAGCGGAGCATTCCTACGAAGTGCTTTCGGATTTTAGCTCTTTGCTTGCGACTTAAGTTACCGGAAATTCTTTCCTTTTTGCGATTTAAGCCTTAAATTCGGATACTGGAGGACGGAGTTTCGTCCGAAAATTGTATTATGGCTCCTTTCCGATCGGTGCTTGCCCTAGCCGTCTTCTTGTCTTTTAGCCAATCCATATTTTCGAAAGATATCATATACGCATTTCGCGATGTAGGCATGCCTAAAAACGTAGGCAAAGACGGAATGCCTCGTAAAGAGAAGATGATCCTGATCGGAGAAACCATGCTCTTCGACAAGGTCAAACCGATCGAGTACGACGGAAAATACAAGAGTTTTGAACTCGGATACGACACAAGACCTGATATAGTCACCGTAAAAGTACATTATGATCCTGGAATACGTCCCGGCCAGATCCTATATCTGATAGAAAAAGACTTCGACCATGAAACATTCAAGGACGGAAGCATTGTAGGCCAGATAGAAGTAAAATCAGTCTTTCAAACCGCATTCATCGGAAAACAATTAAGAGGGGTCGGATATCTGAGCATGGCCAAGGATAAGGTCCTCACCGTGGCATATCCTATATCCTCCGAATTGACTGGCCCAGCATTAGTCGAACGTAAGAAAGGGGATTATCATTTTACAAGAGACGAGATCCCAGAATCCATTCAATCTTATAGAAAAGCGATACGTTTAGATCCTCTATCTCCGGTTCCGCATTACAAATTAGGAATGTTATATCTAAACGAGGCGGGAGTAGATTCCAAAGAACCGATCTGTTCCGGGATTCTGCCAATGAGCGCCGGTGCTGAATTCACTTCGGCATGGAATAAGAAATCAAGATTCGACTCCGACCAAGACCTTCTTAGATTCACTAGGGAATACGTCTCTTTCTTAAATTGCAAGGCAGACCAAGCACCAAGCTTTGCCAAAGGAAGCAATGTCCCAGAAGAACTGCTTAAGGCCCAAGAAGTTGCGAGAGATGGATTTCGCTTAGCAAAAACCGACTACGAACTCTTACTTAGAAGTGCCGAAACATATTATAAATTATATTTCTCCTATTCACCTTCCAAGAAACCGAAGACTGCATCTGCTCCGGAAGAAGATCCGAAGCTTAGAAATCGTCAGGAAAAATCTTGGGAGATCGCTCAGAAGCTTTTAAAAGAAGCTAGTCTAGACAATATCACTGACTATAGGATCCACAGATTGACTTCTTTATTGTATGGAAAAAGATTCTTAGAGCTTTCCGGCGGATCCAAATCCGCAACTCTAAGCGAAGAGGCAAACTTCCTCAGAAGCAAAGCATTGGAATCAATCGAAGCATACAAACTGCATCGTCCTAAGACAATTGCAGGTGATAAGGATCTTCTGATCTTAGAGAAAGAACTCTAAGAAGTTTTGACTTTTATTTCCAAGAAAGATCGATTTTCTTGTTTTTAGAAGCACATTCCGCCAAATATAGATTGATTAGATTTTGATAAGGAATACCGGTTTGATCGGATAATCCCTTGAAGTAGCCAATTGTATCAATATCTACTCTAATAGTAATTGGCTTCTTTAACTTTTTAAGATATGTATTTTTCTTTGATTTTGAAAAGTTGTATTCCTTTCTCATAATAATTCCTCATATTGCTTAGATTCAGATCGAGTAGCTTTTCTTGCCGAGATGATTCTTATAATATCCTTTGACGACCTATAGCAGTGAGACACTATCAATAGATTCAACTTATAACTAAAGCCCATAATAATAAATCTCTCCTCAGCATCCGAATGGTCCGGGTCAGCAATAACTCTCGCCTTTTCATCATAAAAAACAGTTTTAGCCTCTTCGAATGATATACCATGTTTTATTTTATTAGACTTATTTTTTACTGGATCCCATTGGAAGTCGATTGACGACATATTTATTCTATAAATATATTATACATATAACTTTGGTCAATAGCATTTCATATAGAAGGATCAAATATCTGCGGATTCTTCTTAGGAGAATTACTTTGAGTTCCAAAAACCCAATCTTAGAAGCGCTTGGCCTAAAAGGTCCGCTCATTCTCTCACCTCTTGCTGGTGGTCCTTCCACTCCTGAATTAATTGCTGCAGTTTCGAATGCAGGAGGACTCGGCTCACTTGGTCTTGCCTACGAGACTCCGGAGCAGATCCATACAATCATACAAAAGACAAGGACCTTAACCTCTAAGCCGATTGCAGTTAATCTTTTCGTGCCTTCAGAAGATCCAGCTCTAACATCCGAGCAAATAAACTCGGCACATGACGCCACAAAAAAGTATAGAGAAGAACTTGGGATCCCTTCTCCGAAAGTAGAGCCTCCTTATAGCATAAATTTCGATAAACAATTTGAAGCAATGCTACAAGAGAAGCCTGCTGTTTTCAGTTTCACCTTCGGACTTTTGGATCGTTCTTATATCAACGAATGCAAGAAGAACCATATCATAACGTGCGGAACAGCTACGACCTTAGAAGAAGGCATCTTAGCCGAAGAAAGAGGAGTAGACTGGCTTGTGGCACAAGGAATAGAAGCGGGAGGACATAGAGGGATTTTTTCAGCAAAAACAGAAGACTCTATGATCGGTCTTTTTCCGCTCGTACGATTCCTTGCCACCAATCTCAAGATCCCAGTGATTGCGGCAGGCGGGATCATGGACGGTGCTGGGATCGCAGCAGCACTTCGGCTTGGAGCAAAGGCCGCACAACTTGGAACAGCATTCCTTCTTTGCGAAGAGGCAGGAACTTCCAAGCCATACCGAAAAGCTTTATTAGATAAAGGGAATTTACATACTAAGACTACCAGAGTATTCTCTGGCCGCATCGCAAGAGGCTTAGAGAATCGATTCATGAAAGAAATGGAAGAAAGACAAGGATCCATACTTCCATTTCCGGCCCAGAATTCATTTACTCGAGATATTCGTAGAAAATCTGCAGAACTAGGAATGTCGGACTTTCTCTCTCTTTGGGCAGGACAAGGAGTCGCTCAGATCAGACAAATGAATGCGGGAGAACTTGTTTCGGTATTATTCGATGAACTGAATGCAGCAATGAAAGAGTAAAGGGAAACAAATCCTTTTCGAGACACTAAATCGGATCCATCAAACCTTCGATCTTGCCCAAAGAAAGATCAATTCTTACGACCTACGAATCGTATCACTGAACCTTTTCCTACGTGATATAATCCTTCGCTCAATTCAATCTCTCTTTCAACCAACTCGATAATCTCGTAATTAGGAAAATCAGCCTGGATCTCTTCGGTAGAGAATAGCATCGGAAGTTCGCGAGGTCCGCCGACCCTTTCATCCTTCATTACATATTCCAAATGCTTCTTGCTAAATGCCTCAAATAAGATCATTCCGCCTTTGCGTAAAAATCCGTTCAAGGTCTTGTGGTATGAGGATTTGATCTCTGCGGGAAAATGAGCATAGATCAATGCAATCGCATCAAATTGTTCAGACTTAAAATTCAGAGTCTGCAGTTCTCCAACCTGATAATCTATGCGCACTTGATTCTTTTCGGCAAGCCGCATTGCCTTTTTCTTACCCTCGATACTGATATCAAAGGCGAACGCATCCCATCCTAGTTTAGCAGCAAAGATTGCGTTCCTTCCTTCTCCCTCAGCTGGAAAAAGTATCTTTCCTGGTTTAAGCTTTTCTAATTGCTCTTTTAAGAAAAGATTAGGCTCTTCTCCGAAGGCAAATTCTTCTTTGCTATATCTTTCATTCCATCTGTTCAGCCAAGCGTCGTCCATTGTTTCCTCTTGCGGAGATCGAGTTACAAATTTACTCTGTGTCTTTGCAAAATCAATTTGAAAAATTCAATCTTCTATCTTCAGCTTCCCATCCTTTACGGTTTCGCGTATTGCGCGGAAAGTTTCGTCATACTGGTTTTGGATATTCCAAACTACAAAGCCATTGCTTTCGCTATCCACACTTGCCTCGATCTGTGCCTTGATATAATCTTTGAGAGATTTACCGGAAGGTTTTATGGACATGGTAAATCCCTGGATCCAGCCTACGACTCGCGTAGTAGATAAGGATCTTTTCTTTGTATTAGACAACCCATCGTAAATAGTCTGGTACGGATTTGCGATCCTAGATGGTTGTCCATAAAAATGGGAAGGATAGAGCATCGGATAAATCACATCGATTGACTGCGCGAAGTTTTCGATCTTTTGTCCGATCTGGTCGTCTTTATTGAATGGAATTCTTCCGAATATATCCGCGCCTAAATAAGGCAACTTCTCGCATTGATTTGCTTCGGTTCGGATCTTATCGATCACATTCAGTATGTTCTTATATTTTTGCTTGAGAGGAAGCTTGATATCCGTAATGTCCGCATAACGTATATAATCTAATTGGATTTCAGGAAATCCGGAAACGCAGGCTTTTCTCACATAGTTCAGGATAGAATTCATTCTCTCTTCAGAGGGAAGTTCGGTTTTCAATCCTCCTTCGAAGTTCACCAATCTTCCTACAGGATAAAATCCAAGCTCCTTGATCCTATTGACTTCTGCAGAAGGAAGAGTTACCGGTTGCAAATCGATAACGAGTACATTAATCCCCGCATCGGATGCATCTTGTAAGAGTGCCTTCCACTTTTTTCCGGACTTATCAGCGATAACTGAATTATTTACATACAATCCTCTATAAAACTTGGGAGGAAGAGGACCTGCCGTTTGATTTCCAGTTCTTGGTCGAAGCCTTTGCACTTTTGGAAGAGGAACTTCCTTTTCTTTGGGAGCTTCTTCTGTCACTTTGCGAGACGCTAATTTTGGTTCCTTCTTCTCTTTCTCCTTGATAGAAACGGCACGAGGGGAGAGTCTTTCTTCCCGGATCGGATCGTTTGGAGGCACTTCCCTTTTTCGAGAATTCTCCGGGAAAGGGATGGTGAATTCGGCACAAACAGGAAAGGCGATCACTATGAGTATGGGCAGAAGGGAAAACGGTTTACGCATTGTCTTTCTCCAAGTCTACTTATAATATCGAATCGAACGGTTCAGTTCTTGTCCTCTTTGTAAGACTTCCTATAAAAAACAGGAGTGGAAAATGAAGCTTGGTTACGCTTACGACGACACCTTTCTTTTGCATGATACCGGATCCTTTCATCCGGAATCTCCTCAAAGATTGGAGTCTATCCTAAATCGATTGAATCAAGCCTCTTACTTCAAGGATCTGCATTGGATCAAACCGCCTTCCCTTCCTATCGAATTAATAGAACCGGCTCATAGCAGAAGGCATCTAGAAAGATTTCTAAGTATCCAAGGCAAAAGAGGAGGCTTCGACGGAGACACTCCCTTTTCAGAATCGAGTTTCGATGCGGCTCTGCTTGCCGCCGGCAGCGGTGTGGAACTTGCAAAAAAAATGATATTAGGAGAACTGGACAGAGGACTCGCTCTAGTTCGTCCTCCCGGCCATCATGCGGAAACAGGCAAGGCAATGGGATTTTGTTTGTTGAACAATATTGCGATCACAGCGCATTACCTTCTAAACCAAGGCGCGCAAAGAATCTATATCTTAGATTGGGATGTGCATCATGGCAACGGGACTCAGGAAATCTTTTACGATTCCGATCGGGTCTTCTTCACTTCTCTTCATCAGTATCCATATTATCCAGGCTCAGGCTCTTATTCCGAAACGGGTCGAGGCAAAGGAGAAGGTTATACGATGAACATTCCTCTAGCTATGGGCTCCGGCGATAAAGAATATCTGCATTTTTTTCAAGAGAAGATTTTACCTTCCATTCTGGAATTCTCCCCAGATTATCTTTTGATCTCCGCAGGTTTCGATGCTCACAAAAGAGATCCTCTTGCAGGAATGAATCTGAGTACGAATGCCTTTGCCGAATTCACTCGCTTGGTTCTTTCTGCATGCAAGCAGACTGATTCCAAGATCATTTCCTTCTTAGAGGGCGGCTATGACCTGGACGCATTGGCAGATAGTGTAGAGGCACATGTCGCTGTGCTCGCTGGATAATTCCAAAATCTCGCAAAAAATTGCCTTATATAAACTTGGTTGGCCGATACTCAAACTATGCAGGACTTCTCTCCACAAACCGATCTCGCCCTGCGATTCAGAAACTATGTGATTCTTTTGGACCGCCTAGTCCGGGAAGTGGAAGAAGAACTCCAACAAAACCAGTCCATTCGCAATGAATGGTCCGAATGGCATTCGAACTGGAAACGAGCCTGGCTTTCTCCCGGAAACGGCTCTCAATCTAATCCTCTAAAAGAACGATTTTCCGTAAAACGCAGGCTGGGTGGCGGAATCTAAATTCCGCTAGATTTTAAGGTTTGCCTGACCCTTCCCCCCTCGATTCAGCCTTCAAAAATAGGTTGAAATTATGTCTCTAAACCAATTCAATCGACCCAGAGGCTTAGAATGGGGAGACGTACGCGAACAAAACTCTTTCTTTGCCTTTTACTCTTGGGCATCCTTGCCCAGTCCGCCTCCTCTGAGCCACTTCCCAACTTCGGCCTGAAAGAAAAGGAGGCGAGAACCTTCTTCAAACGCGGGCTTGCCTATTATAATAAAGGGGAATTCGCTGCGGCCAGGGAAAATTTCCTGCGTTCCCTTTCTATCAAACCGGATTTTGTTCATCCAAAGTTCTTTCTTTCAGAGACTTACTATCTCAGCGGTGATTGGCAAGAAAGCCTAACCGAGTTGGAACAATTAGAATCTTCTAATAAACTAAATTTGATCCGAAAAAATCGCCTCGATGCACTCAGATATCGTTTAGGTGGCGGAAACAGAAAAGAAGCATTAGAATATTATAAATCGATTTTAGGCGACGACCTTCGTCGTTTTAGATTTCGCAATCCGGCGGATCTCGCAGTGGACGAAGAAGGCTACCTTTATGTAGTGAGCTTCGATACCGCAAACGTAGTTAAGTTCGACGCGAACGGCTTTCCAGTCGAAAATTTCAAAGGTGGAATCGGAAGGAATATGGAAGGTCCTGTCGGAATTTCCGTCAGAGGCAAATCGATCTTTATCGCGGACTACGCTGGAGATAAGATCTATGAATTCGACACTAAAGGCACATTCATCAATCGATTCGGATCCACTGGCAAGGAGCCTGGACAATTTCATGGACCTTCCGGTCTCTATTTCACGAAAGAAGGATTCTTATATGTCTCCGACATGGGAAATAATAGGATCCAGAAGCTTTCGAGAGAAGGAGAACTACTCCAAGAAATCGGCGTCGGAGTTTTAAAGCAACCTGCTGGAATTAAGGTAAATAATCGCGGAGAAATCTATGTTGCCGATAGAGGAAATCATAGACTCGTCGTATTCGATAGCGAAGGAAATTATCTGAAGGAAATTACTAATTCTTCTTTTAAGAAACCTAGAAATATTTCGATCCGTGAGAATAAGATCTTTGTCGCGGATGAAGCTGCAGGACTATTCGCGTATGACTCCATCGCAAAGACCTGGTCCTCTTTTGAGAATTTTAGAGACTCCAAAAATACTGTCCGCAATTTCGACCAATCCTTTTCAGTAGCATTCGATTATACAGGCTCCATGTTTGTTGCCGATTTCAATCGTCATAGAATAGAAGCATTCGCTCCTAAAGGACAATTGTCTTCCAACTTAGATCTAATCGTAGAAAGAGTGATCCATTCCGATTATCCTGATATTTCCTTGGTAGTTCATGCGAAAGATAGGCACGGTGTTCCGGTTAAGGCCATTCCCCGAAATTCATTCAGAGTGTATGAGATGGACAACCTCGCCCCTCTCATAGGACTCACTGATATGAAGAAGTTCAATAATCGGATCAGTGTATCTATCGTTGCAGAAAACTCCAGTCTGGTTTCGGAATCGTATCCTACAATAGAGAAGGCCCTAAAACCGTTTCTATCCGAGATCCGAGTAGACGATAAGATCCAATTGCTCCGTTCAGGAAGAGATACTCAAACTGCTTATCCTTTCGGAAAAAGCATGTATGATATACTGAAAGCGATCCGTTCCTTTGTTCCGGAAGAAGATTCTCAGATCGGAAAATCTCTACAAAAGGGCATAACGGATCTATTGGATAGCCTCGGACCAAGGGCGGTAATCGCAGTTGTTTCCGGCAAAGATTCCAAGGCAGCATTCACTCAGTTCTCCCCTACTAAGATCATTCGTTTCGCGGTCGCTCATGATATTCCCATCTACTTCTTATGCTTGGGAGAAAACGGAGAATCGGTTTCCGTCTACAAGGAGATCGCAGAAAAGACAGGAGGAAAATTCCTCACCATTCCCGCAGGAGGAACGGAAAAGAATCTAAGATCCTGGATCGATGCGAAAAAGGACAGAAGATACCTACTCTCCTTTAAGAGCAGGATCAATTCCGAGGGAGGAGATGTCTACGTTCCTGTAGTGGTCGAAGCAATATTCAGAAACTCTAATGGAAAGGCTGAGACCGGGTTCTTCTCTCCATGATTCGTTTTTACTCTACACCAAAAAGGACCTTTGCCTGGGTTTCAATCGCGCTTATTAGCATCGCATTGTCTTCTTCTTTATTCTCTAAGCAAACGATAGATTGGATCAAGGAAGGAGAAGCGGCCCTTTCTTCTCGAAACTATCCTTTGGCTTATGATTCCTTTCGAGAAGCGGTGAATCTAAATCCACTTTCGGTTCGTTCCCGTATGGGACTTTCCGAGGCCGCTTTAAAGTTGCATAAGGAAAAAGAAGCACTCCAGTCTCTGGACAAGGTTTTAGAGTTAGAGCCAAAGAATAAAAAGGCAATCAGAGAGAAGGCTTCTACACTTGCAAAACTGGGAAGATACGAAGAAGCATTTACTATTCTTAAGCCGTTTTTAGAAGAAGATAAATATGATATCGATCTTTTTCCGATCTATATAGAAGTGCAACTTGCTTCCGGCAAGATCCAAAAGGCGAGCTACGAATTCCATTCCGCATTTTCTCGCATTCCTAAGAATAAAGAAATTAGAATGTTAGAAGCGAAGGTTGCCGCTTTCGACGGAAATTTCTCCAAGGCAGCTGCACTTCGTAACCAACTCGAGTCTGAATCCTCCGACGACCCTGGCATCTTTTTAGAATCGGGAAAATTCCTACTCTTATGGGCGGAGAAATCCCAAGGAAACAAAAGGGATTCGAAGATAGCCGAAGCCGCAGAAAAATTCGAAAGATCCGTCTCCTTACATCCGAACGAAGAGGAATCTCTCAAACTACTTGCAAAAACTCGAGTATACTTTGGCCGCTATCCAGAGGCGGAAGAATATTTGAATCGACTTCTCGTTCTATTCCCCACATCCACAGAATATCTATATTTAAGATCTTACGCAAGATTAAGAAAGGATCCTGCTTCGCGAGAAGCGAGAGGCGATCTGGAAAAGCTGATCTCTTTGGATGATATAGATCCGATTGCGAGAAATAGAGCGGAATTATATTCTATAGAGAATCTTCCGGAAGGAAATTCTTTGCGCAGAACTCTGGGAGAATATAGACTACAAAGATTTAGATCGAATCGAAACAGCTTTCTCTACGATCTGGCTTGGTATCATTTGATCCGTGCGAAAGAGCTTCTTCCAAATCGTCCAGAGATCTTAGTTTTAACATTAGAAGAATATAAAAGAAGAGGAATGTTCCCGAACTACTTCAATCTTCTTCTGCAGCTGAGAGATAAATTTCCTGACAATAAGAAATACGGATACTCCGTCGAAAATAACTTGGATGGATTCAAAACTACTCTGAGTTATAGAGAAGGTCTCGTCAAGATCGGTGAGTTTGGCATCCAAGAAGATTACGGCAGAACTCCGCCTGAACTTTTAGTATTCGATCCAGAAGACGAAGAATTCCTTCCTAAGCATAGCGATACACCCGCATTAGTCGGTAAAATCATCCGTCATTTTCTAAGTATTGATCCAAGAATTCGGAATATTGATCCGGATCGCAAGATAGACTCTTTAGATATAGAGCCTTATTCCGGAGCCATTCATAAGACGGAAAAAAATTACTCCTCGATCAAGAACCAGAGAGGAGAAAGTATTCGTTTTGTTGCAAGTGGTAAGATCAGCTTTATAGGCGATACTCTTCGCATGGAATGGAGCCTAAGAGATCATAAGGAAGAAAAGATCCTCGGCAAGTTCAGGATCTATGCGAAAGGAAGAGATGCTCTCGCAGAAGCCGCGCTTAGGACCAGAGACAAACTCATTTCTCTCATTCCGTCCAGCGGAAAAGTGCATAGAGTAAAAGCGGACTCAGTGATCGTGAACGCAGGAACTGTAGATGGTCTCGTAAAAGGTACGACAGTCTATTTCTTCAACTCAGCAAACTTGATTGGGGAAGGCACCGTTACTGAAGCCGATCTTTATACTGCTAAGGTCACCCCTAAGAATACGGACTCTCTTCTTCGAAATATTGCCGTTGGCAACAAGGCGTATTGGAAGAAAACCGAAGCCCCTTCCAAGAATTGATCTTACGATAATTATCGGAATTTAAGTTCAGTACGGACTTTGTTTGACCCCGCCCTCTTGGGTGGGGGCTGGAGCGGAGCGGCGGAAATTTTCTCTTCCTCCTCATTTTCACAAATTGGCTGATTTCTCAACGTAATTTCTGCTCGAACTTCTCTGTGGGAACTCTTATCAATTTTCCGTTTTCTACTTGCCTTATCAATAACGATTTCTCATTATTGACAATATGTTCCCACAAAGAACCGAAAAGCTGAGAAGAAGGAATCTTACCGTTTCCCTGCTTGCCCTTTCCGTATTCTTGGGAGCCATTTTATTCACTAGCGGTCACACGCATTCATCTAAAGAATATTCCGAAAAAGGAATCTTCTCCAAACATTTAGCTCAGATCTCCGGGAATTGCTTCGCTTGCGATTACACTCATCTTTCTTCAGATCGAAATCCGGAACCTATTACTCACTCTTCTCCTGAGTTGTTTGAAGAAAGATCCAATGCATTCTATTTTTATAATATAGAAAATCCAAAATCCAAAGCCTCTTCAGAACGCGGCCCTCCTACCCTTTCCTAAAGAAAAAACCATACTCGATCTAAATCTGCAATGAGCCTTCTCATTCCGATCTTGGATCTGTCTCGTATGAGATCCTTTCCAGTTCAAAGAGGATTCTCTAATCGGCAAAAAGTTTTCTCAAAAGGAAAAAATGAAATCATTCTATAAATTTAATATAGCTGCGGCGCTTGTATCCGCATTTCTTCCCTGTTCGGAGATCTTCTCCTTGGATGTGAATCTAAGGGGAAGTGTCAAAGACGGAGAAGGAAAACCGGTCTCCGGAGCAAGACTGTTCATCGTAGAGAATAAATTCACAGCAAGAGCAGGAAACGACGGCAGCTTCGAGTTCCAACACTTAGCTCCGGGACCATATACTGTAGTGGCGACCGCTCCGAATTTCCAACCTAAAACGGAAAGATTGGAACTGAAGGATGGAGACAAAAATCTGGATATCATCCTAAAACCTTCTCTATTAGAAGGAAATGCGATTAATATCACAGCCAAGTCTGCTGCTTCCGACTTTCTATCCACTCCTCAACCCACAACCGTTTTAGAAGGAAGACAACTAGAAAGACAGAAGGGACAGAATATCATGTCTGCTCTCGAGAATACTCCGGGAACCTCCACGATGACTACGGGTGCGGGAACTGCCAAGCCTGTGATCCGAGGCTTAACGGGTCAAAGAGTATTAGTCATGACGGATGGAGTCAGACAAGAAGAGCAACAGTTCGGAGACGATCATACTGTAGATCTAGATACGTTTAACGTTGATAAGATGGAAATTGTCAGAGGTCCAGCCTCCGTATTGTATGGTTCTGATGCATTAGGAGGTGTGATCAATGTCATTCGCACAAAAGCTCCGACGGCAAAAGACGGAGCCCCCGCTCTTGGAGGGACAATTTCTACCAATAGTTTTTCCAACAATAAGCAAGATGCTGGAGCGATCTCTCTCTTCGGGTATAATAAGGACTCGAATATAGGATACAGAGTTGAAACGGATGCAAGGAAGGCGGGAAGGATCACCACTCCGAACGGAACTCTTCCGAATACTGGACTCAAAGAGCGTAACGTGAATGCTTCTATTGGGACAGACGGTTCTTGGGGAAATTTTTACGTGGATTCCTTTCAAAGATACCAAGAACAGGATCTGTATGATAATCCGAATGAATCTCCTGGATCTACAGCCTACCAAGCAGTATTGCATCAAAAGACTCATGCTCATGCATTCTTCATTCTTCCCTTAGTAAATGTCGAATTGGATGCAGCGTATCAGAGAAACAATCGTAGAGAAATAGAAGATAAGAATAAACTTCTTCCAATCAAAGACACTTTGCTCGATCCAACTGCAGATACATATACAAAACTGGCCTCCGTGTACCAGGTAACCAAGTACGATTACAAACAAGGTTTGAATTTAAGTCTGGATACAACTACTGCGGACGTAAAAGTTCATCATAAGGAATGGAAGGGCTTAAAGGGAACTTTAGGTGTTTCCGGCATGCAACAAAAAAGTAATACGATTGGGACCGAGCCATTGATCCCTGGCTACAGCCTAAACAATATAGGATTCTTTCTCTTTGAAGAATGGAAGGTCGGAGACTTCTCCTTTTCAGCTGGTGCCCGTTCGGATAAAAGAAGCATGGATGTAAAGGCAAACTCCGATCTAGGGACGGCCCAACAGACCAGAAATTTTTCTGCGAGCACCGGAACTTTAGGAACGGTCTGGAGATTTGCAAAGGACTTTTCTTTAGCGGTAAACGCAGGAAAAGGATTCCGGGCCCCCACTCCTTTCGAATTATTCGCAGACGGAGTGCATGAAGGAAGCGGAAGATTCGAAATCGGAAAAACAGGACTTAGACCGGAAACTTCTCTCAATTATGATACTTCTTTACGTTTTGCTAATGATAGATTTCAAGCGGAGTTAAGCGTATTCAGGAACAAGATAGACAATTATATTTATTCGGTGAGTGCAGGTGCATTCGATCCGAATTCAGGACTTCCTATTTACCGGTATAGACAAGACGCGGCAACCCTGCAAGGAGGAGAATTCAGCTTTCAGGCCCAAGCTTCTTCTTGGCTCATCGTAACCGGAGGAATAGATATATTGAGGGCAACCATCCAAAAGAATATTCCACCTGAAGCATTCCTAAATCCTGCTGGAACGGATATAACATCCATTTATACCGATCTCAAAAATAAATATCTTCCTAGAATGACTCCGAACCGAGGAAGACTCGGCCTTCGATTCACTCGGAACCAGCTCTTCGGTATCAAAAATCCGTATTTTTCCGTAAATGGGACCTTTGTACAGGCTCAATACAAAGTAGATAAGTTGGAAACTCCCACCCACGGTTATAATCTCTATGATATAGGATTCGGAGGAGAGGTCCCAGGCCTTACAAATGGGAATGAATCTGCCACCTTCGATGTGGCTGTATTAAATATTTTTGATAAAGCTTACGTAAGCAATTTAAGCAGGTATAAGGACTATGCCTTGAACCCAGGCATGAATATAACCTTCAAGATGACCATTCCGTTCACCTTGATAGCGAATTGAGGAAAATTATGCATTTTAAATTTATAATATTATTCATCATTCCATTTTGGATCTGGTCCTGCGGCACGGATCCTGTGACTGAAAAGGAAAAGAAGGCATACCAACAACAATCCCTTCTTTCCATGGTGACGGATGGGAATGTAAGATCGGATTGCGTGTATTGCAGTAATACCCAAGCGTTTCAAGGAAGCTGTTCCTGCTACCAAGACATTCCTGTATTTTCTTGCGCGGGGATTCCTTCTGGAGGAGGAAAATCAAATTCCTATAAGATCTCTTGTTCCCAGCTAACTCAATTGGGAGTTTGGGCAAAGGTTTCGGCAAACGCGTATTCTTGCACCTATCTGACTTGTCCTCCGGACGCGTACAGAGCAGCATTTACGCAAGAAGGACAATAAGATCTTAATAAATCGGAAGTCCCGTATTGTAATCGATGGTTGTCCTTCTGTAAGAAGATTCCAGAAGATCCGAAGAGATCAGATAATCTGCGGACCTACGATTATTCGCGATAGGGATATTATATAAGACTGCAATCCGGAGCAATGCCTTCACATCCGGATCATGAGGCTGAGCAGTAAGCGGATCCCAAAAGAAGATCAAAACATCTATCTCTCCGTCTACGATCTTTCCTCCGATCTGCTGGTCTCCGCCGAGTGGTCCGGAAAGAAATCTATGCACAGGAAGACCAGTTCTTTCATGCACGATCTTTCCGGTAGTTCCGGTCCCATAGAGATGATGTTTCGCAAGAGCTTCTTTATGCAATTGCACCCATTCCACCAAATCCTCTTTCTTATTGTCGTGAGCGATTAAAACGATTCGTTTCGTTTTAGGGACTTCCGGGCTTTGCATGATCTGCTCCTACATCAAATTCCTTTGAGGCCTCTCTTTCTGAAACCATTTTTATGGTTTATCTGAGATCCACCATTCTAGAATCTAGTGTTGATGAAGCCCAAAGGGTCTTTCCATTTCTATAGAAGTGTTTTTGTCCTCTTCGTATTTCTAACCTTCTTCTTTACTTCTTTAATCTCTCAGGAAGATCCTCATGACAGACCTAAGAAACTCGAGGTCTTGATCCCTGAATCAGCAAAAGAAGGACCTTGGAGTGATAACCCTTTGGAGTTTAAGGACTTAGATCTTCTGGGAGATTTTTCCGAAGACAATTCCAAGCAATCCTTACAGCAAACCGAAGAATATTTGTCCAGAGCGATGGATGGATTCAAATTAGTTTCAGATAACGTAAAACATAAAAGAGAGAAGGAAGAGTCAAAGAACCCAGAATCAGAAAGATTCGAATGGCAGAGAAAGACCAGACTTGAAAATGCAGAACGAGTCTTTGCCAGAGAGATCACTAAGGCTAGATTAGAATCCATTCGACAACTTGCTCTTGCGATCAAAAATCTGGACAAGATCGCAAATCCTAGAATTAGAAAATCAGAATCTTTCTTAGAATTGAGAGCGGGTGTATATAGAGAATTTATAAAGCACCAATACGCTCTCCAAAACTTCAATCAGTCTGCCGAGTTCTTGGAGAAGTACATCTCCTTAGATCCCAAATTCAATGACGAAGCGGAACCTCATCGTATTCTTACTCATTGCTATGAAAGATTGTATTTGGGTGCCAAAAAATCGAAAAGCCCAGAAGGAATGGAATACTACCAGGCCAGAAAGAAGAAGCATGGGATCTTGTATGCGGAGAAAGCATACGGTAGGAATTCCTATGAATTCAAAAAGGTTTTGGAATTACTAGCTAAAGAATAGATCTAACAAGCTCGAGTAGTCTGTTAGATAAACGGAATAGTTGAAGGTTTGCAAACCAAACCCATCAAAGAAAGATTAGGTGCTTTCTGGAAGTCCTAGCTCTTTGCGAAGTCTCTTATTCTCTTCCACCAATTCTTTGATTTCCTGCTCGGTGTATTCGAATAGCTTTGTCTGAGCTTCTAAAATATTCTTCATCTCGATCTCTTCGATGCTGGAATATTCCAATGCTCTTTCAGTCGCCTTTCTAAGTTCAAGAGCATGTTTCAATTCCATGGTCTTAAGATTATCAATGATCTCTGAAACTTTCAGGCGCTCATGCAGCGTAAGCAATTCTTGGTTCTTGAGCTCGTTGACTCGATCAATCGCCTTATTGATATCTTCATTATTCTTCTTGATCTTGGCTTCGAATTCGAGAATTGCATGTAACGCAGCGTTTGCCTTCTGCGCATCCTTGTATTCTTTATTCGCAAGCTGGAAGACACCTTCAAAGAATCCGACATTAGCGAGACAGCTATTGCCTATCTCGTTAGCGACCATCTTGAAAAACTCGGTTTGAATGACCCTGTCCAATATAATCCGGAGAGTTCTAGCTTGTACCGGGTTCTCTAAAACTTCTGTTTTTCCTTTTGGGGAAAGTTTACTGTAAATCTCTTCCGCATCAGGGGAAGAGATAATGGTAAGGGCCACAAAAGGATGAAGTTCGAATCTCTTTAAGAAATCCTCTTTGATCTCGGACCATTCTTTCAGATGAGTATTGATATAAAATACGTTGATATCTTGAGGGTCCAGCTCTATGGATCTGTAATCCTTTAACTGAACCTTGCGTAACTCGATATTAATGCGGGGATGCTTCCATATATGAACGGGGAATTCAGCTCCAGAAGTGATATGCCAAATATTTGCGGTTTTCAAAGCCGACTTCCCCCTTACTCGACGCGGAAAGAAATGCGCCGAAAACTAAAGCCTGACCCCTTAGGACGGGAATCAGTTCTTATTAGTCCGATTTCTCCATAAGGATAATTTTTTGATTCCCTCTGTCAATTTCGTTTTTAGGGGCGAAATCGGGAGAAGGATGCGAGAGAAGAACGCCCCCACTGGAGAAAAAAACTTAGCCAGGGTCTGAAAGAAATTTACCACCGCCGGAGGGAATCGCATGTCCGTGCGCTTTAACATAACGACGGAACTCACCGCAGCGATCGCAATATTCCCCAACCATGGACCGAGCCATACCGGAACCTTGGAACTATCCGAAACATTGGACCCGAAGGTGAAAAGCGCCCAATAAAGAATGATCAAAACCACCGCCATGGTAAAGCTCATGCCCTTTCCGGATCTCTTTACGACCAGTCCCAGTGGTAAGGAGACTAAAGAAAAAATAATACAAGAAACTGGAATGGCAAATCGCCTTTGAATCTCCACATTGAACTGAGAGAGTCTTTTTTTCGCCTCGTTCAATAGAGTAGATAGCTGCATAACGACAGTGACTCTTTGAGTCTTCTCCGCGTCGGAAAGCTTAGGATCTGCGAGGGCAATTGCCAGATCCAATTGCAATTTTACTAATCTTTGTTTGAGATTCCCTTCTCCTTCTGTGGAGACCCCCATCTCTTTTAGGATTTCCAGACCTGGAATTTCCTCTAACTTTCCTTTTTCAATATTGTCCCGGATCTGGATAAGCGCAGGTAGAGTGAAGGAAGCTGGATCCACATCGATCTCTAAACTCTTCTTGTGATCTGATTTGGGAATATTATAGTCCATCTCCCCTTTTCTCAGGTCTCCGATCGAGAACTCGTGCTTTACTCGATCCCATTCCAGGATCCATGCGTCCTTTAATCGGATGGACTTTTCATAGTCTCCGCTCGAGGTCACTTTTTCGACTAACGTTCCCTTTCGAGCAGAAATGATCTGAGTGATATAAGATTCACCCAATTGGATCTGGCGATTCGCTCCTCCAATGGAAAGCATAAGAGGATCCTGGTTTTGGGGAATAAAAACTGACCACTCTCGGATCTGGACTCCGGAAAGTTCTCCGGTCTTCGCGTTCACACCCTCGGTGTACATCGCAATTGCCTTCTCCGAGCCTGCGTTCTGCACCTTGTCTCCAGCAAATTGTCCAGGAGTTAATGCGAGAAGAGGGTTATACGCCACGATCCATTTATTGAACTCGGTCATCTTTCTGGTATTGATAGGTGAAAGATAAAAGCAGAGATAACAGACGACTCCTGCTAAGAAGATTCCGAAAGAAATAAAAACCACATAGATACGAGAGAATCCAATTCCAGCCGAACGAATGGCTGTAATCTCCGAATCCCCAGACAATCGACCTGCTGCCATAAGACCACTCATCAAGCAAGCCATCGGCATCGTGGTAGGAAGAATATTCCCCAGTAAATAACCGAAATAATCGATGAGTCGGAACGGATCCACGCCCTTTCCCACAAAAAGCCCCACCATCTTCTGCAATGCGATCGCCATATACACTGTAGTAAAGAATAGAAGAGCAACGATGAATGGAGGAACGATCTCGGAGAGAATATAACGATCCAATATGGGAATGATTCTCCAAAAACGTTCTCTGTCCGTATGAACATAGAAACCTGGAGGAAGGTCCTCCACACTATGAACTCGTACGGAACGTAGATCTTTTCCTACTTCTACCTTTCCTTCGGCTTCTAAACCGAAGCCTGTGGTGTCCGCTTTATGGACTGTGGCGGAAGTTTTCTTACGAGGAGAAGAACTTCCTCCCGAGCGGGAGGAGACTTTTTTCACTCAGACCACCTCTCCTTTCAGAGTGGCGCTGGTAGCTGATTTGATTTTCACAGAGAGAGTGGTCCCGATCAAGGACTCTATATTTTTACCTTCGGGAATAGGAAAGACTGTCATTCTACCGCAGGTAGTACGACCGCTAGCTTCCTTAGATGATTTCTTAGAAATATTCTCGACCAATATGGAGAAGGTTTTTCCAATCCTGGATTGATTCTGTTCCAAAGAGATTGCAGTTTGCAAATCCACTAAGCGAGTGAGCCTTTCTCCTTTCACTTCTTCAGGAACATCGTCCGGATATCTTTTCTGAGCGATTGTACCTTCTCTCTCGGAATACTTGAACATGAATGCCATATCAAAGCCTACTTTGCGGACCATGTCCAAAGTATCTTCGAACTCTTCTTCTGTTTCTCCCGGAAATCCTACGATAATATCGGTGGTCAGTCCCACGTTAGGCACGATCGTCTTAATTCTTTGGACTACTTCCAAGAATTCTTCCTTGGAATAGTTTCTCTTCATGTCCGCGAGCACCTTTGTGTTTCCAGACTGAAGAGGAAGATGGATATTCGGACAGAATCTAGGATTCTCCGCCATCAATTCCAAGAGATGCAATGGAAAATCTTTCGGATGCGGAGAAGTGAAACGGATCCTTTCGATCTCTGTTTCTTCTAGAAGCATACGAACTAGTCCAGCGAAGTCTGTTCCTTCCGCTTGGTAAGAATTCACATTCTGTCCAAGAAGCGTGAGTTGCTTGATCCCTTGTGCGACCAGATCTTGGGTCTCTCTCACGATGGATTGAGGATCTCTGCTTCTTTCCCTTCCTCTCGTATAAGGAACCACGCAGAAGGTGCAGAAATTATTGCAACCTCTCATGATGGTCACGAATGCTTGGATCCCGTTAATGACCCTAGGTTCGATCTCGTCGTACGTTTCTATCTTAGAAAGACGGGTCAAGGAAACAGGCTGCTTGCCAGTGCGGATCTTTTGTATGAGTTCAGGAAGGGTCCTATAATTATCCGGACCAACCACCAGGTCCAAAGGAAGTTCTTGGTGAAACAAGTCGTCTCCCAAGTTTTGGGCCATGCAACCTAGAACGCCTATGACCAGATCCGGATTTCTTTTTTTAAGATAACCAAGGCTTTGGAGGCGCCCATAGATCTTAGCGTGAGCATTCTCACGGATCGCGCAGGTATTTAAAAAGATAACATCCGAATTTTCAGGATCGGTAACCGTCTCAAACTGAGCGCCTTGCATTAAACTGGACACGATCCCGGAATCGTATTCATTCATCTGGCAGCCATAAGTCTCTATATAGACCCTTCCTGCTTTTTTCTCTACTTCAAGCACGCTCATAAGACGAGTTTTCGGCGGGGAAAGACCCTGTCAACCCGCTCGAAAGCCTAAAAAAACGTTTCCTTCTCCGCAAGCTTAGGGAGATAATCGGAATTTCTCGCTTGGAAACGATGAATCGATCAGCTACAGGAATCAGCCGTAAGACGGATTATTACGGAGTCTTAGGATTGCCTAGAGACGCTTCCTTTGAATCCGTAGAAGAAGCTTTCAAGCTCTATATTGAAAGAGTAAAAGAGCATTCTTGGGTTCCGTGGAAGGATTCTGAATTGAGAGAAGGAGCCGAGGCCTATTACCATCTTTCTGATCCTGTCAGGCGCAAACGTTACGACGCATCCCTGGACTATGAGTTGGTGCTCCCTGATCCAGAAGGAGTTCCTGCAGAATTCGAACAGTACTTCGAAATCCAAAAGATCTCTACCCCTAAAGAATACGAAAGACTGTACAAACAATTCTTAATGTTAAAGCATGAGAGAGAAGATAAGCTTTGGACCTTTAGAGCCACTATCTACTTCATACTCACCTGCTTTTCCATCCTTGTGATCTCTTCCTTAGTTTTTGTAGTCTTGCAGAAAAACAGTTGGCTCCCCGCATCCATAGACCTTTTCTATCGTAGATGGGGACTCTTAGTCTCCGCAGGCTTCATGGGAACGGGCTATCTTCTATTTAGGATCTCCTATTTAGAAAGAACCCTTCGCATAAGAGAGAAAAAAAGAGAAACCGAACTGAATGAAGAAGATCCCTAAATCAGATCCCAAGGCGCTTACAGAAGACGAGATAGAATATTACTATTCTCTTTTGCAAGAAGAAGTCACCGAATACAATTGCGGAAGCCTTTGTGCTCCTTCTAACGGAGGGATTCCTGTCTGCTGTCAAGCGGACAATGCATTGCCTGCTCTATACAAATCCGAATACGAAATGCTTTCGAAGAGAACCGATCTTTGGAAGGCATATATTCCCATGACAAGAGAGGAGAAGAAAGATTTCGCAGAATACGATCACAGAAAGATTACGTTTTGCGAATGTAAGGGAGTCGCACATTGCGAACGGGAAAATCGCTCTATTAGTTGCAGGACTTTTCCTCTGGAACCGTATTTGGATACGAGAGGAGTTTTAGTAGGATTAGTGTTCATGCATGAATTCATCAAAAAATGTCCTCTTACTGCTCTTTCGCAAGACATACGCCAAGAATTCATAGACAATCATTTTCTATTTTGGGAAAAACTACTGTTCCGAGTAGAATCAGAGTACGAAGTTTATACAGACTCTAGCAAGGCGTATAGAAGAAGACGCAAACGCACAGGTGTTGATTTTCCGATTCTATATCCGAGCCACTTGAAAGGAAAAGAGTATTTAGAAAAATACGTTTGATAAGCGAATAGAATCGGGACTAGGACAAGCCGACTATCTACAAAACGTAATAAACTTAATTTTCGAGTCTAATACTCGAAGAAAAACCGATACGTATAAAATTCCAGATCCAGTATCTGCACTTCTAAAGTGTTTCTTCCTTCTCTAAAACAAGAATTTTTAAATGTCGCCAGAATATTTCTGGATTCTTCTTCATACGCGCTTTGATCCTTACTCACCAACGGAGAAGAGCTTTTGGAATGTTCTTGTTTGTATTTGGAGACTCTGTCCTTATCTCCTCCGAATTGGGTCGGAAACACATAGTATGTATAAGGATATTCTAATTTATCGTTCGCATCGCATTGTTCCAGGCGAACTCCGATCTCTCCTACCTTGTCGATAGGCCTTTCCAAATAGTTGGATCGGATCTGGATGAGAAATACTCTCTTATCTCCCGGCTTCCAACCCAAGGCAGGATCGAGGATACTCTTCTTCTCTTTTCCGGGAATGCTATTATTGTTGGGATCTTCTAAGACCTGCTTCAGTCTTTCTCCACGGATCTCCCATGCCTTTACTTCGAAAGCGGCATGTCTAAGTTCAAATGGTTCGGGTGTGCCTTGTTTTTTATCCCAAGAGGAAACCCCAGTGCGGACAAACGCTTGGTTCGGCCCGAATCTACAGGACAGAAGAAAGAGTAGAAGGACTAAAATAGATCTGATCAGTGCGCAACCTTTATCAGAAGGATCTCTCTCATCGCCTTCTCCATTTCTAACTTCACTTCTATCGTTTTTTCGAATACATACGCATCGAATAAAGATGGCAGACATTCAGGATCTCCGATCACTCTCACTGTATCAACAGCCTGTAAACGAAGAGCCAAATTCTCCTTCTTATTATTGCTAGCATAAGAGATCAGTGCCGGCACGGAAGTCTTGTCCTTTAGTTCGCCAAGGGCTCTCAATACGGAAAGCTTGACTTCGTTTACTTTTTCTTTCTCGAAGATTCGTTTGAGCTCACTTGTTCCAGGATTAAAACCTAATTTTCCCATGGCCTCCGCAGATCTAGAACGAAGTCCTGGATCCTTGTCTCCATCCAGAACAGTGAGAAGTCCTTGGCCTCCCCCGTGCGCTCCTAATTCCAAGAGAAGATCGATAAGTCTCGCTTTTAGACCAGGAACAGTCTCCTTTGCCAATTGCTCAGAAACTGCCTTGGCACCTTGCTTATCTCCAAGAGAGAAAAGAGCCTCTGTGCTTATCTTTCTTAGATCCGGATTCGATTCAGTAATTCCCTTATAGAATAAGCTAATGTATTGCCTGCTCTTTCTATTCTTTAAGATCTCCATTCCGTGGATCCGAACATCTTCATCAGGATCGGAGGTAGCCATCTTCTGGATCTGGCCACGATTATCAGGAATATTATTTTTATTTAATACAAGAAAAAATTTTCTACGGAGTGCCGGACTATCGTCCGCAGAGAATTTGTTGATCAGGTTCTGGACTCTCTCGTCCTTGATCCAGATAGAAGCCTCTAAAAAATATTCTCTGTATACAGGATTGGTAGAAATTGCCAGATCCAAAACATGGGGCATCGCTCTGTCATCTTTAATTGCCTGCACGTATCTATATGCGAATTGCCTGACTTCAAAATCAGTATGAGTGAGACCCGCTATGACTGCATAAATAAGTCTCTTTTCCTTTCTCTTGTCCGCAAGCTCTAAGACCCTTCTTTGTATCTCTACATTCTTCGTATTTTTAAATGTAGAATCCAATTCCTGAGCCCAGGTAGGAGCCAAAGAGTCCAGATCTTCCAATTCAGAGTATAAGGATAAGATCGCGAAGATACTATCTTCTCTTGCTTCAAGATCGGAAGCAATCTTAGGAAGTTCTTTTACAAGATCCAATCGGCTCTTGGATCTGATCTCAGAGATGCTTCTCGCTTGGGAACGACCTTTAGAAAGAACTGCTTCCTTAAAAACGTCTTTCTGCTCTTCTGCAAAAACGCTTTGGCAGAAAATAGAAACAACGAATAAGAGAATGCAAAAGAATAGGTTTCTTTTCAGAAAAGACCGTCCCTCTTGGAGGAATCCTCCAGTGCAGCGGAAGCAGCACGTTTATTATCGTAAGCTTCCGTATTTGAGGGATCTAAGTCTATTGCATTTTGGAAGGATCGGACTGCCTTTTTGAACTCTCCATTCTTATAAAAGGCCACTCCCAGATAATTGTAGGCGGTAGAGGCAGTCTTAGGTTTTACTTCCGATCGAACGATAGCAGTCAATTCCTCGATTGCCTTCTCTCTATCTAAGACTGAATTCGAATCCAATAGGATCTTGGAGAGTACCAATCTCCCTTCATAGTCTTCTGGATCCATGTGAGCAGAACGATACGCTTCATCCTTAGCTCTGTTCTTTAGATCCGGGTCCTTGGATTTATTATATAGAAGAGCTAACTTCTTATGAGCCTGCTTGATCTCTCCCGAGTTACGGGATTGGTTCAATACTTGAAGAAGTATCTTCTCCGCGCTTGAAGATTCACCGCTTCCCATATATGCTTCTGCAAGCTTGAGAGCGACCTTATAGTAATCGTTCTTTTGTTTAAATAGAATCGTATATTCTTCGATGGCTTCTCTGTAGAATTTATTCTCCAGATAATAATCTCCCAAAGCTTCCTTAGATTTGAGATCATTCGGATCCAAATACGATGCCTTGCGGAAATTCTCGATCGCTTGTGTTCCATTGCCTGTATGCTTATACACCAAGCCTATATTATAATATGCCTTTGCATTCTTTGGATTTAGATCCAAGACTCGATTCAGATATGTGATAGCTTCTCCATATCTTTCCATCTGGTCCAGGACCACACCTAGATTCAATAATGCCGTCTCAGTAAAACTGTCTCCAGGAGTGGAGTCCACAATCCTTCTATAGGTTTCTTCCGCAGCGAGAAGATCACCTCGATTATAATAGGTTTCCGCAAGCTGAAAGAGAAGATCCAAATTATTCGGATTGTATTTTAAACCTTTCTGAAGAGCATCAATGGACTGCTCTCCTTGGTTGAGCTGCTCGAAACCTTCTGCAATGGACCTGAATAATTCCGGATCGTTCGCACCTGTTTGTTTTGCAAGCTCCAGGTATTTTAAGGATTCTTCAATCTTACCGTTCTTCTTCAAAACGATAGAAAGATTGTAAAGAGCCTTTGCGTCATTCGGAGAAAGCACTGCCGCTTCTCTGAAATAATGTTCAGAGGCAACGTAATCCCCTCGATTGTAGGCTATATTCCCCAAATAAGAATTAGAAAGAGCCGCGAGCTTTCCTCCACGAGCACGAAGAACGACTAACTTGAACTGCTCTTCTGCCTGAGGGATCTCTCCTTTCTTAAAATAACTTACAGCAAGATTGTATGTGAGATATGGATCGTCAGGTGCAGAAGTCAATCCTTGCTTGTATGCATCGATCGCAGCGTCAGGATCATTGATCTCATTAAAAAGATTTCCTACCATCAGAGAAATCTTTGGATCGTCGGGAGCTATCTCTTTTGCCTTCATCGCAGTGCTTCGAGCGTCGGAGAATTGATTATTATGTTTATAAGCTAAAGTTAAATTATAATAAGCGTATACGTTTTTGGGATCTCTAAGAATGGCCTTCTGCAAAGCGTCTATCGCTTGGGGAAATCTACCTGACTGATCGTAGATGACTCCCAGAACCGTAAGGGCTAGTGACTTTTCCTGGTCTGTGGCGGGTCCGGTTAGAAATTCGGAACAATAATCGAATGCCTGCTTTGTATAATTCTCCTTAAACAAATTCACGCATTTGGTAAGAAGAGGATTGTTCGTGCCGTTCGGAAGATAATGCCTTTCTAATTCGCGACTGATATCGCCTTTAGGCATAAGAGGAACCTTTCCTCCGGAATATTCCCCCGAGAAATCAGGACTCTTACTCTTGTTGTAAAAATACCAGATGCCGAAGCCTAAAAGTAGAAGAAGAACCGTAATGACGATTCCCCAGACAAGGGCCAGCGGATTATAATTTCTTTTAGAGCGAAACTCTTCCGGTTCGTCTCCGTGATAATAAGAAGGTTTAGGTTCTTCCGTCTCCAGGAAGATTCGGTTCTTGCGGATCGGGTTTTCCATGTCGGTTCGTCTCGTACTGAAGCACTGAATCTAGAACCCCGTTTATGAACGGAACCGAATTCTCACTTTCGAACTCCTTGGTCAACTCGACTGCCTCGTCGATCGTGACCCTGGGAGGAATTTCCTTAGAGTGCAATAACCCGTAGATGGACAAACGAAGAATGCATTTGTTCACCGGGGATATCCGGGAGAAATCCCAGTTCCTCGAGTACTTCTTGATAAGAGTATCGATTGTCTCCGCGTTTTTCACAACCCCATTTATAATGGAAATGGCGAAATCCCTTTCCTCAGTTTCGATTTTTTTGTCGTACCAACGGAACTTAAGTACGTCTGAGAGAGCCGGATTCACCAACTCCAACTGATATAATGCCATGAGGGCGATTTCACGGGACTTCCTTCTGGAAGAAGAAGACATAGACTAGAGAAGAGTAAGCAAATTCGCCATTTCAACAGCGGTCAAAGCGGATTCGTATCCCTTATTCCCAGCCTTGGTTCCGGCTCTTTCGATTGCTTGTTCGATTGTGTCCGTGGTCAGAACTCCGAAGATTACGGGAACGGAATATTGCACTCCGATGGAACCCACCTTTGCAGACTCTCCCGCTACGAAATCAAAATGAGCAGTGGCTCCTCTGATCACAGCACCTAGGCAAATGATAGAATCGAATTTTTTACTGGCTGCTGCCTTAGATACTACTACTGGAAGTTCGTAGGCTCCGGGAATGCGGACTACAGTGATATCCTTATCTTCCACGCCGGTCGCATAAAGACCGTCTAGGGCGCCTTTTAATAGGCTTTCTACTATAAATTCATTAAAACGAGAAACGACAATGCAATGCTTTTGTCCCTTTCCGTCCAGCTTGGCTTTCAACTCTTGAGGCATCTGTTTCCTTGTTGCTTCTAATATCGAGAAAACACAAGTTACCCTGAGTGGCAACCGTAAAAGAAGCACACCTGCCCAAAATCTGCGTATTCCTTCTGCTATTCATGGCGGGAATGAGCGCCACATCCTGCGAAACCCTGCGCTCTTTCTGGAAACCCAAAGATGATTTCGTAAAAACCCTAAATCTTCCGGATTGGGTTTTAGAATCTTCTATCAAGCTTAGGATCTTCAGTGATTTTCCAAACACAGTCAATCCTGAAGACGCGATGCCGGAGGATGATATAGCCTCCTTTGCCAATCAATCTAGGGTATTACTCGCAGCTTCTCCCGCCGCCATGAGAGACATATATAAGATGGCAGGCTGTTTAGATGGAAGCGAACTCGTAGGAATTCGAGGGAATAAACTCACGGACAGCCAAGAAGACATTTGGTATGGGCTCTGCAAAAGTGGAGCGCAAGATACTATTGTATTCAAAGTATTTGAGATGGGGAATGATGATCTCTATCGATTGTACGAAGATGAGCTCACTAAGAATTGGGAAGAATCCAAGAAGAATATGAACTCAAATCCGGACAAAGCAGTTCGACTCGCAACTCGGATCGTAGAGCATGAACCTTCTCATCCTGGAGCAAGAAGATTACTCGGAAGTCTTTATTTGAAAGCTGGCTATTGTCCGGGAGCAATACGCAATTATCGGATCTATTTGAGGATCCTTCCCCGCACTCCAGAGAAAAGTAGAATAGACGATCTGATCCGCAAGAGTTGCAAAGAAAGTTTAATCCCTAAAAAACAAGAGCCAAAAGAATTCTCAGAAGATCTTCCCACAATAGAAGAAAGCGGGAATTAAACTTCTTCCAAAATCGGCAAAAGCCGCATAACGGAACTGATCATTCCTCATACTGGCGGAATCAAATTTCCGGAGCAAATTCAGAAACTTCACTAAAATAGCGCGAGAACCACAATTCCGCTTACCTGTACCTCTTTAGCAAGCGAGCAGCATATTATCGCTTGACAATACTATTGTAAGGCAGGAATATCAAAGTGATCTTATTCTTTAAATGCAAAGAAACGGAAAAGATCTGGTACAGGCAGTTTTCTTCTAAGTTTCCGCCTTGGATCCAATCAGTAGCGTATCGCAAACTCGTTATGTTGGACAGATCTCATACGTTTGAAGACTTGAGGATACCTCCTTCAAATCGTTTGGAAAAACTCTCAGGCAATAGAAAAGGTCAATACAGTATTCGTATCAACAATCAATGGAGGATCTGCTTCACTTGGGATGAGGGAATCGCTTCGTTTGTTGAAATTGTGGATTATCATTAGGAGGCAATATGAAAAAAATCCCGAACGTTCACCCAGGCGAGATCCTCAACGAAGAGTTTCTATTGCCGATGGAGATCACTGCGTATCGCTTAGCCAAGGAGACGAATCTAAATCCCACTCGTATCAGCGAGATCATTCGCGGAAAAAGAGGGATTTCTGCGGACACTGCATTACGTTTCTCTAAGTTTTTCGGAAATTCCGTAGGATTCTGGATGGGAATCCAAGATGAGTACGAGGTTCGTGTGGAAAGTGAAAGGATAGCAGGAGAATTAAAAAAGATCAGGAATTACAAAGAACTCGAGAAAGTCTAAACGAGTTTTACCCGGCCAGCGGCGATTTTTACCCTGAGATCGCTTCTTTGTGGGACTTATTCTTTCACTCTAAGCACTAGAGTGATCTTGCCATCCGCTTTCTCTACTACTTCGAAGCCCTCTTCCCTAAGAGTTTTCTTGATCCGATAGAACCCTAGGTTCACTACTTTGGGGGAATTCGGTTTTTTAGGACCAGTGGGGAAGTATTCGGCAGAGGCATCCATCTCTATTAGTTTCGGTTCCGGGGCACTTAGTCTTGACCTTGACAGAAAGAAATCCTTCTCTGAAATGAGAAAGGAAATGAGGCGAATTCTTCCTCTCGTATTTTTTTGCATTCTATTAGGCTTGGGTTTCTTAGGCTTTTATCTACAGGAATGGTTCGAGTCCCCTTGGGTACGTTGGTTCTTTTCTAAGTTTTCCTTCTGGGTCTTCTTATCCGTTCTATTCCTTTCTTTCCTTGCGATGCTTCGCATTTTTCGAAGAGCGAAAAAAGCAATTCATACACAACATGAAGCCATCGAAAGACATCTCAGTTCCGTCTTAGACGAGCTCGTGCAAGATTCCCAGGCATTAAGCGAATTCCTAAGGATTGACCTTCCTCAGATGGAGGATAGGATCAAGACTTCTAAGGAGAAGATCCCTAAAGAGATCCATTCTGCATTTACCGCTAATTGGACCAAGATCCGTATAGAAGCTGAGGGAGCGCTCAGAGAACTCGAGACTCTTCCTTTAGAACCCGAATTAGAGAACGGAGCCAAGATCAAGAAGAGCGAATCCGTATTAGAATATAAGGATCTTCTAAATCGTCATACTAAGGCAAAAATGATATTGGAAAGAGTGCGTTCGGACCTTTCCTTATTAAAAGAAAAATTATCGGAGAAAGGATGTTGAGATTCGTATCCGCGATCGGTTTTATTCTAATTTTATTGAGCTGTGCCTCTAGCTCGCCAACTCATCTTTCCGTTTTGGAAAATGAACCTTCTCTTCTTCCCCTTGCTGCACTACTACCTCCCGGCAAAAAATTGGAGGCTCTTTCTTCTTCTCGATCTAAGTCCAAAGTAAAAGGTATCGTTCTTCATCATACCAAGGGCCTAAGTCCGGAAGAATATGTTTCTAAAAGTGCAAACTCCGGCTGGTTGGTTCACTACCTGGTGGATAAGAAGGGACGGATCTACGGTTTAGAGAATGCAGGTGCCGTTCTCGTCAAAGCTGCTCCGAAGATGGACGCAAACGTAATTCATCTCGTTTGGGAAGGTGATAAGGAAGACATCCTAAAACGTCCCGTTCAGAAAAAGGCTCTTGCAAGCATTGCGCAAAGGATCTCTAAAGAGCTCAGCATCCCTCTTTCGAATTCAGATGTTTCTTCTTTTTCAGGAATATTTACTCATACGCAAGGAAAGAAGAAGTTTGGCGCCTTTCTAAATGGAAGCGATTGCGGAAACGAGAATGTCTTAAAATCAATATTAGAAGAATCTAAAGGAAACTTTTTCACCGAGATGGAGTGGAAGGACAGATACGGGGATTGGGTGCTCCGTAAAGAAAGGCCTTTCGTAGGACAAAATGGTGAGATCAAGGAACCTAGCTATGATAAAGGAAGAGCCGTAACTCCGACTCCTAAGACGGATCTAGAATCCGTAGAAAGAACTATGGATGGACTCCTTCCGGAAGAGAAGAGATTAAGATACAATTATCGTGGAATGATTTCCGCAGACTGTGTGGTATTGCACTTCACGGCCATCAATGATTACGATGGAACAATTCTCGTTCTCGAAAAAAGAAATCTCGCGGCCACCTTTCTTGCGGATAAGGATGGAAAGGTTTATCAACTCTTAGACAGCCCTCTACACATGGCAGCTGCAGCCACAGGGACCAATCGGAATTGCTTTCAAATTGAGATCGTGGGAAAAGACACAGAAATGCTCCTAGCAAATCCGGCCCAAACCTCCGGAGTCGTAAAACTTGTAAAAGAATTATCAGAAAAATATAATATTCCATTGAACAACAAAAGAATTGAGTCTCTAAAAGGGATCTTCTCTCATACGCAAGCTAAGAAGAAATGGGGAGGATCCATTTTTCTGGATGCCCAGGACTTCGATCCTGGAGAGCCTTATATGAAGAAGGTCTTGGAACTCGCAGGTGGAACTTTCTACGAAGAAAAGGATTGGTTCGAGAGAACGGAAGGAGACTGGATCCTTCTATTTACCGATTTTCAACCTTAAGAGATTTGTTCTATACGAGACTTGGTTTGTCTCAACTGACTTGGGGTCTTTCCGGTTACTTTTCTGAATGCATCGTTAAACGAAGACTTGGAATTGAATCCTACAAAATAGCAGATGGAGAGAATGTCCTGATCAGGCTTCTCCTCCAATAGCTTAACCGCCTCTTCTATCCGAAAGCGATTGATATAATTATGGAATCCTGTCTGCAGATGTTCATTCAAAAATTCGGTGAGTTGGTATGGCTTGATCCCAAGATCATCGGATAAGGAATGCAAGGTTAACTCCGGATCCCTATAAAGCCGATCCTCATTCATCAATTCTTCTATCCTAAGTTCCAATAGATTCAGATCCAAACCTATTAGCAGTGATTTTTCATACTTCTTCTTGCGAACCTCTCTAGTCAAAGGTGCGAAAAAGTCCGGATAGCGAGAAGGAGCCAGAAACAACATAGTAACGATCACTGCAACTAGCAACCCGCCGATCCTAAATAAGATATCCGAGGCAAACATGAATCCGAATACCAGCCCGGACATTGCAAATACAGTAACCGTCGCAAGAATGAAAATGAATCGGATCTGAGACCTAAGCTCCGGTATAGAGATCACAGTCAAAAGCATCCTATATCTAAATCCAAAATACGTGGCTGTCAGAGCGGTCGTGAGAAAAAATCCGATAGATAAATAATGTTTATATCGAATATCCCTGAATTCTCCCAAGTCAGCAATGATGGAATCCCAAGGCCTTCCGAAGAAAAAAACTTCGCCTAAGAAAAAGATCCCAGGTATCAGAAAATGCAAACGTATGTCCTTGTACAATGTTTGGTTGGGATAGATCAACGCGTGAGTGTACAATAAGGAAAGAGGACCTATTGTAGAAAAAGAAGTAAGCAGAAGAAAGATCGCGTGCGGATACTTTCGATCTATTTCCAGAATAACGTTCGCAACTGTAAATAGTATGATCCCCAACGAAAGGAATAAAAGCGCACTAATCTTGTCTTCTCTTCGTTTTTTGTGCGGAACCAACCTTTGCAGCACCAATAAGAAAGAAAGGCCGCTTCCGAAGTAGAGTATAGGAGTCACCACTTCGGGATTTAACATAGTCGGTATATTAAGAAAATGAATAAGCTTGTCAAGTGTTCTCGATACGGAAGGCCCTTGCTTAGAATTAGTTTATTAAAAATTGATATGGAACTTTTTTATTTCGAACGCTTGCCTTGATTTCTTCTTCTCGGAATTTCCAGTCTGTACCTCTTATATTTTGCTTATTTTATAAGTTTTGATTTTGGCACAACTGTTCGAATAATGAAACTCGAACGTTCGAATTCTGTGTCTCGGACGACCCTCTACTCTTTTTGTTCTATTCTATTCTCTCAGAACTTATCCGAGGATGTATTGCTCATCTCCGGACTAGGAGCGGAAAATGGAAATGCAAAGAATACGTGCTGCAAAGAAATATTTGCAGTACGCCTTGGTCGGCTTCGGTGTGTTAGTCGCGGGTTGTCCCGTCGGCGTATTCACCGAATTCCCAAACCAAGAAGAAGTATGTAAATTTGATCCTATCCGGGAAGGAGCGCGCGCTGTTTCCGCCTCTTCTTTCCCGCAACCGGTACTCCAATCCATACTGATTAACGGTACTCTCTCTTGGCAAACTGTAGCAAACGGACCTGCTTATCCGACACCTACATTTAGTCCAGGGCAAACGATTACCTTAAGAGGAACCGGCTTCGGAGCTGGTCCGGATATAGATTATTCGAAAATTATGATAGGGAATACGAGGATCCTCGAGACCAATCTGAAAATGTACGAACAGTTACTCGATATCACAAAACAAGTGAACTTCGAGACCAGCACAGTTCATGATAGCTGGAATTCCTACATTCTAGCCTGGACGGATACTCAGATCCAGTTCAAGGTCCCAGAGCACACCACTACTGGTCCTTTAGTAGTTCAGATCCAAAAAAGAATCGGGTACAATGATTCTCTTCTACGTCCAGGACAACCTCATAACGTAATCAACGCGCAAACTAGTAGGATCACCGATGACGATTTTCCTCAAACCTGCGATGTGGTTTCTCTTCTTAGTGATGCGAAAGGCACTGATCCTGTTCAGATCAACGTAAACAATCCTGGCTTTAGCGCTCTATTAGCATTAGGAGAGCAGGTATTCTGGTCTTACGACTTCAATATCGGGATCGCTCACTCTATTAGAAATTTGGATTGGACTAAGATCTTCGGATACCAGGCAAAAGATCCTGTAACCGGAAATATTGCAGATCCACTTCTTCTATTCGGAGCCTATCAAACGGTTGCAGGAGAAGTTCCATCTGCAGCAACGGATAACGTGTATTTCGATCCTTATCCTCAACCTACTCCGATCCCAGGCTTCTTAGGAGCAGATCCTCTATTAAAAGGAAATACCAGAAGCACCGGATGGGCTGGTTATCGATACGCACAAGCCTCCAATCCTTATACTGGTAACGGAGAATGGATCGGTTTCAATTGTGCATCCTGTCACGGATACAAACTTAGCTATGAAGCTTCTCCAGGAAACGTAGTAACAAAGGTTGTTCCTGGACTGCCGAATCCTAGATGGTCCATGAAATGGTCTGTGTTAGGTAACTTCACAGGCATCCAAGCAAGTGAACCTGGTCCGAGCTCGGATCCTTCTTCCAAAGATGTAGATAAGACAATGTTGATCTATGTGATGCCTCAAGGTGCAGGTGAACATGCTCTCATCCGTGTAAAAGGAGAAGGAAGCGAGACGGATAACGATTATCAGTTCTCTCCGATTGCAATCCCGAACGTTACCAATTATATGGGAGTTCGTAGATCTCTTTCTCACACTGAGTCCTATGTTGGATTCGAAGGTTCTTATATCCATTCAGAAGAACCGGACGGAGCAACCGGATCCATGCATACGAGAGAGTTGCAAGCTCTTACTGCATACATGACCAAATTGGATCAATATGATAAACCTCTTAGACAAGTAGGTATTTATCGTTGGCTGAAGTATAAGGGCAAACTGGTCCCTCAAGCAGGTGCAGACTCAGGAGAAGGAGCATTCGTGCAGACTGGCTGGGAGAATGTTCCAGGAATTACTGCAGCAGTAGGTAGAGGAAAAGCAACCTTCCAAAGAGATTGCGGCTCTTGCCATAGCGATAAGGTGGGACTCAATTCCAACGAAAGAATGTTCAAACTCAATGAAGTGGGACGATTCTTTACTCCTACAATCTACCAAAGAAAGCAGCAGTCTATTCGCGCTACTTTCTTAAGAGATATGTATTGGGTGCAACATAGAGGATTGTTAAGCGACGGTCACGTTCGAAATCTGGAAGACTTAGTGAATCCGGATCGATGCACCGAAGGTTCTGCACTCTACAACCAATATTATACACTACACTCTCCTTCTTCTCCTGCGTTAGGCGGTCCGGACTTCCCTGCTCCGTATCCTCCGCAGAACAGAAAGGCAGACGTGTTCCGTGCCTTCAAATCCCCGGCAACGGATGCAGGTGTTAAGAGAAACAGATTCATCGAAAGACACAAATACTTCGTGACTGTTCCTTGGGATACCGACTGGTACTATTGGGATTACCAAAAGATGAGAAGGGAATACGGCCCGACAGAGTTAGGAACTTCAGCTCCGATCGGAATGCCTGCCACCCCTCACCCTTGGTGTACACAATCCGCAACGGATGTGGACGACTTAGTGGAGTATATACTCACTCTCTAAACTCTTCACGGTCCGGCAAGGAAGGCCTCTGGCCTTCCTCGGGAACTTGGCGCAGGCCGCCCTCTAAAACCGAGGTCCCGTAAACGAAAGTTTTGCCGGGCTGTTCTTTTAAGGATTTTTAATTTATTGGATCCAAACGAATATTCTCCGTAAGAGAATATTCGTTTTTCTTTAAGTAGAAGATTATTCGAGCATGCTTCGGAGCATCCAAGCAGTCTTTTCATGGATCTCCAATCTCTGAGTAAGAAGGTCTGTAGTAACCTCGTCTCCTCCCGAGTCTGCAGAAGGAAGGATTGCCCTTGCAGTTCGAATGACCGCTTCGTGACCTTCTACTAAGTTTTTGAGCATGTCTTCTGCTTTAGGAACTCCGTCTTCTTCTTTCAAGGAAGTGAGACTGGAAAATGCCTTATACGTTCCGGGAGCAGGATATCCGAGAGAGCGAATCCTTTCTGCAACCAAGTCTAACGCATTCCAAAGTTCGGTGTATTGTGTCATGAACATCAAATGAAGAGTATTAAATAGAGGTCCGGTCACATTCCAGTGGTAGTTATGAGTTTTAAGATATAAAAAATATGTGTCCGCTAAAAGCTTTTGCAAACCCTGATTGATCGCTTCTCTGTCTTTTTCGGGAATTCCGATATTCGGCTTCATAAGAATCTCCTTATATTCCGCTAATTTAGAACCATTCTAAATCTATTGTTTAGACCCTGACAATCGATTTATGAGAAAAACTTTTCTCTTTTTCTAAAAATCCGCAGCATCCTTTTGAGAGGCACGAGTGAAAAGGAAAGGTATAGAAATAAGAAAGCCGCCCGAAGGCGGCTTAACAAAGAGATCGTTCCTTCTCTTGGTTTACTTTTTGTATTCTTTGATCGCAGCGAACACTTCTTCAAATTCAGCGTCCGTCATGTAAGGGAAAAGTGGGAAATTTAAAACTGAATCACAGATGCGTCCAGTTCTATGCTCTTTTCCGAATCTTCCTTTGATGTACGGTTTTGCTCCGGGTTGATCGCTCATCGCACCTGGATAGATCACTCCGAATGCGATCCCTTTGCTTTTCAATACTTCTTGTATCTTTGGTCTTTCGGAAGGCTCAAAGAGAGTAACGTTGCAATATCCGTTTTCTCCGAAATCTTTAGGAGGTTGAATTACATTCACTCCCAAGCCAGGAAGTACTTGGTAGTATTTCTCCGCCGATTTTCTGCGAGATTCAATCCTTGCTTTTAAGTAAGGAAGATTTAAATTCAAGAATCCTGCTTGTAAGGTATCCATCCTGGAGTTCCAGCCTACATCTCCGTAACCGTAATGAGATGTGCGTCCATGATTTCCGAGCATCCTCACTCTATTTGCAAGTTCCTCGTCATTCGTAAAGACTGCTCCCCCGTCTCCCGCGCCGCCCAATACTTTTGCAGGATAGAAAGAAGTAGTAGTGATGAGTGCATCTTGGTAGATCGGCTTGCCCTTGTATGTAACTCCGAAGGATTGAGCTCCGTCTTCTAACAGATACACTCCTTTCTCTTTACAAAGTTTGCGATATTCCTCTAATTTAGAACTCCCCCATCCGTAGAGATGGACGATGATCGCAGCCTTTGGTTTCACTTCTTCTAGAGCCTTTTTAAACTCTTCGAAGTCCATTTGCAGATCGTCAGGATTCGTATCTACAGTTGCAGGATCCGCTCCCACATTGACTACGGATTCAAAGGTTGCCCAGAATGTGGAATCAGGAACGAGAACAGTATCACCTTTTCCCACTCCTAAGGCTCTTAATGCGAGTTGTAATGCGTCGGTCCCATTGGCACAAGCGATCGAATATTTGGTCCCGGCAGTCTCAGCCAGGTTTTTTTCTAAGAGGCTTACTTCTTCTCCCCCAATAAAGGAAGCATTCTTGCTGAGAGTTTTGACTTTGTCCTCCCAAGCTTCGAGTAATCCCGGTTCGAATCGTTTGATATCTATAAAAGGTACGCCCATATGGTCTCCTTCGAACAGGTTTCGAGACAGGGTCTAAAAAGCAATTTCTTTTGAGAAGGGACTGTGTGGCTAAAATCACACAGTCTAAAACCGATAGGAACCTTCTGAAAAGAAACGAGTCCGCCTCAATTGACCATAGAGGCAAGAAGGTGCATTAAGAATTTATAATCTACTTCTTTCGTTTTGGCTTAGATATTGTCTTCTTCTTTGCCTTAGGAGAAGGAGACTCTTGCGTTTTCGGCGCTGCGACTTCTTTTTTAGAAATTACTTTTTCCAACGCTTTTGGCTCGAATAGAATACTTGCAACTTCTGCGAACTTGGTTACTGGAAAGAATTCCATCCCCTTCTTCACATAATCCGGTATCTCATCCAGTTGAGGTTGGTTGTCGGAAGGGAAGATGATCTTATGAACCCCGACTCTCTTTGCAGCCACGATCTTTTCTCTGAGTCCACCGATCGGCAATACTTCGCCGGTTAAGGTTAATTCTCCGGTCATCCCGAATCCTAATTTGATCCTTTTGTCCAAGACCAGGGAAAGAATAGCTGTTGCCATCGTAATCCCCGCACTCGGGCCATCCTTAGGAGTCGCTCCATCCGGAACATGCAAATGGATTGTCTTCTCCGTAAACAACTCTTCTGAACCTAAGAAATTCTTAATATAGCTAAGTGCGATACTAGAAGATTCCTCCATGGATTTTCCGATCATGCCCGTAAGAAGAATCCCTCCCTTGCCTTTTACAAAGACTGCCTCGATGAGAAGTGTTGCTCCTCCGACAGAAGTCCATGCGAGTCCGAGAGCAGTTCCTGGAACAGTAGGCTTGGTCATTCTATCATCCGTGTATTTTGCAACACCCAGAAGTTTCTCCACATCCGCTGCCTGGATATGTTTAGGATAGGTTTCTCCTTTTACGATATTCAATGCTAACTTTCGAGCAAGCTTGTCCGACTGTTTTTCCAGACCACGAACTCCAGATTCTCTGGAATAATGATCGATGAGGGAAATGACTGCCTTCTTATCTATTTGGATTCCGTAAGAATCGATCCCGTTCTTCTCTAGTACCTTCTTCCAGAGATGCTTGGAGAAGATCTGAACCTTCTCATCCGTAATATAACCCGAGAGTGTGATGACTTCCATACGATCCAAAAGGATCCTACTGATAGAGTCTAACGTGTTTGCCGTTGCAATAAAGAATACTGAGGAAAGATCGAAAGGAAGATCCAGATAATGATCTCTAAAAGATTTGTTTTGCTCCGGGTCCAGTACTTCCAAGAGTGCAGCGGAAGGGTCCCCTTGCATTCCGATACCAAGCTTATCAATCTCGTCCAAAAGAATAACTGGATCCTTTTCTTTTGTAATACGAAGAGCAGTGATGATCTTGCCGGGCATCGATCCTATATACGTACGTCTATGACCTTTGATCTCTGCCTCGTCTCTCATACCGCCTACGGAGAATCGGAAGAATTTGCGGCCCATAGCTTCTGCGATGGATTTTGCAATGGAAGTCTTTCCGACTCCCGGCGGTCCTACCAAAAGAAGAATGGAGCCTTTTTCCGATGGCTTCAGCTTCTTGACTGCCAAGAACTCCAAGATCCTTTCTTTTACATCATCTAATTTATAATGATCCTTATCTAAGGTCTTGCGAGCCTTATCTAGATCGATCTCTCTACTCGGAGCAGCTTCCCAAGGAAGGCTCTCCAAGATATCCATATAATTTCGGATAACGTTATAATCTGCAGTATTCTGATCCGTATAAAAGAACTTATCCATTTCTCTTTCTACTTCTTCGATCACTTCTGGATCTGCAGGAATGGATTTTAATCTTTCCAGGAATTTTTCGTACTTCTTCTCGTACTTGCCGTCTTTCTGTCCTAACTCGGATTGGATCGCTTTGAGCTGCTCTCTTAGGAAAAACTGTCTTTGCTGTTTATCTATCTTGTCCTGGATATTCTCTTGGATCTCTCTCTGAAGGCTAACTAGGTCTATCTCCTTTTTAAGGTACAGCAATACTTTCTCGATTCGATCCTTAAGATTGACTGACTCTATTACGGATTGATAATCCTCTTTTTCTATATTCAAAATGCTGCATACAAAATCGGCCATCTTTCCAGGCTCGTTCACATTCAGCATGGTGAGTTTCATTTCTTCCGTGAACAGAGGGTTATTCTGAGCCAATTCCCTGGTCATAATGAGAAGTGTCCTCATCATCGCCTTGATCGTATTCTTAGAAGCGCCTGCCTCTTCTTCCGGATAAGTTACCTTGGCAACAAGCAATGGCTCGACGGAGATAAATGATTCTACCTTGAATCTGCGAACCGTATTGATGAGTATATTTACCGCACCATCGGGCAGATTCACTTTCTTCAGAATCTTTGCAACAACGCCGAAAGAGTAGATATTCTCTTCGGTCTTCTTCTCGTTCTCTTCGTCTTTCAAAAGCACAAGACCGATGAATGAATTTCCCTTTAAAGCCTCATCGACTGCCTTCGCAAATTTTCCACCAGGAACGATTAGAGGGGTGATGATTCCCGGAAATACGGGACGAGTCTTGATTGGAATTAAAAATAAGTCCGGGGGAAGTATGGAATCGACAGGGATAATACCGCTCTCGATCTCGCCTAGATTATCAAATAGTTCCACGTTTTCACCTTTGCTTTCGAATTAGAAGGGTTGATTCCAGTATTTGATTTTACCTCCGGCATTCAAACCTTTCTTTCTGCCTTTTCTTCCTGAAAAAGGCCCAATTTTAAGGAATAATTGCGTAATTTTGGCGGAATTTCTGAGAGAATTTTTCTCATTCTTTATGTGAACCAGTGTTCAATCTCTATCGATTAGATCTATAACAACCGTTCTACTTTATCAAGGGAAGAAAAGAGGATACAGATTGACTTTTAGCAGTCTTATATGTAGCGTAACTCGAAATATATATCTCGTTTTAGCGAGAAAGAGTAGTGGGGAAGTCATGCGAATATTCGCCAAAAGTCCGTTTCTTATTTTTGCTCTTACGTGTGCGTTAGGCATTCTTCATTGCAAGACAGAATCGCAAGATAATACCAGCCAAACCGTAGGATTGGGATTGGCGGTCGCCTTGCAAAATCCGTATCAAAGGATTAATGCAAATCCCGATACGATCATCATCCCAAATTCAAACGCGACGTATCAATCTCCCGGAAGATCCTACACTCCTTCTTGTTTCGGGAATGCTGGCAATACTAGTTTTCATTTTTATCGCAAGACTGTAGCTTCCAACAATAAGAAATTGCTCATCAATTTCATGGGAGGAGGAGCTTGCTGGAACAATGACAACTGTTTCGGAAATAATACGACTACCTTCTTCAATTTCTTGGACACTGTTCCGGATCTTTTCGTTAAGGTAGCTTTCCAAGGGATCTTGGATGCCGATGTTTCCACGAATCCATTAAAAAATTATGATGTTCTTTTTATTCCGTATTGCACTGGAGATCTTCACTTCGGCTCGAAGGATGTAAGCGGTTTCTATAATGATCCGAACGTGGCAGATGCCTCCGAACCTTCTTTCTATAGTCACCGAGGTCACGACAATACATTAGCAGTATTAAAATATATCCAGACCAATTACACTCAGGTAACCGATATTGTAGTCGCTGGCCAGAGTGCTGGGGGTTACGGAGCAATATTAAATTATCCTCATATACGCCAAATGTTTAAGGATACCGCAACTTTCCCTTCCGTAGCCACTGTGAGCTTGTTAGCGGATGCATCCAATGGAGCAGTTGTAGACAATTTCTATCCAGATATAGTGAAGACCATTTGGGGAGGAGATGCGAATCTACCGACTTGGACTGGAACAATTTCTTCTACTTATCTGGACTCGGGAGGGCCCGCTTCTATCCAGAATTTCCTAAGCCAGGTCACTTCAAAGTATTCAACTGATAAAGTAGGCCAGTATGCGGCTCAGTTTGACAGCACCCAAAGATGGTTCTTTCATGTAATGGGGGTAATCAAGTCAGGTGCAGCCTACTCAGATAGTTCGAATTTCTTCGGCCCAGGAGATTCTAGCGAGGTGAGCGATAGCCCTAACGATTCGACAAATACCCCTTCGAATTGCAATTGGGCAGTCAATTCTAAGAATGCCATGCAAAATACTACAGGCGCCAATTACTACTATTACATCGCTCCGGGAGACGTTCATACCATTACCACGAGCAATGATATGTTCACTCTGACAAGCCAGGGCAAAAGTTTCAATACTTGGCTCGCTAATGTAGTGACAAATACGGGCACAGCTCCCGAAAAAGTGGACTGTTCTTTAGGTTCGGGGTCTCATCCTTGCACGGATACGAATTATATCTCGAATCAATACAATAACAGCTTAAAGCGGGCAACTTCTCACCAATCATTCGATCTCGGACAGGACCTGGCTCAAACCTGCTTCCCTTGACATTTTAGAAACCTTCCTTACAATATTCTTAAATTCCTTTTTTTAGAAAGAAAGGAATTTAAGAGGGTTTCTTCATGTTTCGACTCATGCTCGTTTTCGTCTTCTTTTCCTCTATTCTTTGTACTAAGTCTTCCAATTCTAATAGCGAAACGGTAATGAATGCCGCGATCCTGGGACTCGCGGTTTCTCCCTACCACAGGATCACTCCTAAACCTGATACGTTTACGACTCAGGTGGATCACGGCTCAGGAACTCCTTATACATATACTGCGAGTTTCACTCCTGAATGTTCCGGTACGGAAGGAAATACGAACTTCTACTTCTTCCGCAAGACTGTAAGGAACTCGAATACGAAACTTCTGATCAACTTTATGGGAGGAGGAGCCTGCTGGGATGATGCGAATTGTTTCGGAGATAATACCACCACCTACTTCAATCAGTTGAATACGATCCCGGATTTTGCGATCAATCTTATATTCAAAGGGATCATGGACCAGACAGTGGGAACAAATCCGTTTAGGAATTACGATATCATATTCATCCCGTATTGCACTGGGGATTTGCATATAGGAAGTAAGGTAACTACATACGCGAGAGGAACTATCCAACACCACGGCTACGACAATGTTTTGTCCGTTCTAAAATTCATCCAAGGAGCCTATCCTAAGTTGGACGCTGTCTTTGTGATCGGACAAAGCGCCGGAGGTTACGGAACTATTTTGAATTTTCCGATCATCCGAGAAACTGTGACCTCCATTAGTTCAGGTGCGCAGGTGAGAATGCTTTCAGATGCGTCTAACGCAGTTGTTCCCACTTCTTCTTATACACCTGGTCCGGCTTTCTTTCCAGTCCTAGAGAGTTCTTGGGGAGTGGAAAACGGGATCGGAAATGGAAGTGGGCATTTCACGAATTCCAATCTTCCTCAATGGGTGTCGGGAATCACAAGCACTTACACTACTTCTGTCGGCGCCTCTTTAAACGATTATTTTAAGAAGGTAGCGGATGAATATCCGAACGATAGACTCGCGCAATATGCGGCAGTATTCGATGGGAACCAAAGATATTTCTATAATGTGATGGGTCAGATCGATAAGATCAACGCATCCCAGTTAACTTATACAACGGCTACTGTTGCCGATCCGCTCCAATCAGGAAAATCCTATTCTGCAATCTTCGGAGATAGCGACGGAAGCTCCATGGCGGATGGGAATGGTTCTTCTTCCGATGATTTTACTACTTGCGATTGGTCCAAACAAGCCATCTCTAAAATGAAGGATGCTGCCTCTAAATCGAATTACAGATACTATCTTGGACCTGGGGATGTTCATACGATTAGTACGAGTAACGATATGTATTCCTTAGTCAGCGGAACGGTAAACTTCGCAGACTGGTTAGGTGATTTTGCAACCGGCTCCGGCGCCATTCCGGCAAGCGTTCAATGCAACGATTCCGCCGGATCTTGTGTGAATACGAATTTAATAACGAGCACGATCAACACCACTTTGGGGGAAGCCACCTCAGACGCTTCGTATCTGACTACTCCTAAACGAAATTTATTCAGCGCCTGCGGAGGAGCTGCCGGGCTTGGTCTATAAGATAAGCGTTAAAAAGAAAGTATACCTTCTTTAAAACTCACTCCAAGGTTCTTTAAGGTTTCCTCATATAGGTCCTTGCTTTCCTTGTCAAAGCATACGAAGACTATCTTTCTCGGAAAATGTTCCTTATGATCCAAGACAGTCTTGATTGCGATCGGCGTGGCCTGCTCTTTGGGATACGCAAAGATCCCAGTACTAATACTCGGAACCGCTATGGATTCAAAGCCTCTCTCATGGGCTAATTGAAGAATATTCTTGTAACAACTTTCTAAAAGAGAAGCCTCCCAGAATTCTCCTCCTTTCCATACCGGACCCACAGCGTGGATCACATACTTTGCAGGAAGTTGCCCTCCAGAAGTCAGAGTACATTGGCCAGTCGGCAGCCCGTTCGGGTATTTTTTCAATTTCAGGATCCTGCATTCTTCGGCGATTTTTGGGCCCCCCACCCTATGAATGGCTCCGTCCACACCTCCTCCGCCCATCAGGGAAGAATTAGCGGCGTTGACCACTGCATCCGCTTGGATAGAAGTTATATCGCCTTTCCACACGTAGATTTCCATCGCTCCATAAAAGAAGGCATAAATCCGGATCTTGCAAGAAGATTTTTATATCTCATTTTTCGAATTCGTTTAATAATATTGTCAAAAAATATCCATAAATAGATAAAAGTCGCCTAAGCGCTATAAATCGGGAATCTATATCGATTCTTTCTTATTATAATAATTGTTATTTGATAAAAGAATCCGAACGAGTTTATATGCGATCGCGTTCGAATAAAAGAAAAGCCCTCGAACTCTTCGGAAAAACCGAATGTCTCGAGGGCCGAAATTTACGAAAAGAATGATTGATAGGAAGAATAGATCCGAAAGATCAAATCCCCTTTAACAATAGTTCTAAGGTCTTAGAGAGAATCGCGCGTATATCATCTTTCGCATCCTCATCCGGTAGGACTCGATTATTCCATATCTTCAATCCGAAACGGATAAAGAAATTATCCAAAAACTCGGTTTCGATTTGGGTTTTCATCACAGTCTTGGAAGCATCTCTATCCCATCTCAGGACCACACTAGTCCCTTTTCCATTATTCGCCTTCACTACTGTGTCAGTGAATTCATATATGATGGATTGCAGATTCCCTGGGATAAAGATATTGATGGCCCAAGAAGGCGCGAAATACGCAAATGCGCCACTCACATCGAATTCTTTGATCTTGGTCACTTTTAAGCTCAATACTCCCGAGGTAGCAGTATTCGAGAATCTTCCCAATAATTGTACATCATCATTTTCTAATACGAGTCCGTACAGATTCGCCTCTAAACTAGCTTTTGCTATGAAAGGAAAATCGGAGAGAGTGCCTAATGTAAATGAGTCTTGTGGATAGAAATTTCCTTTCGTATCATAAGGGATCACCTTTCCATTCTGAGTGTAGAACTTGAATCGTATCTCTCTGGACTTGGATTCTATCGCGAATTCTCCGAGACTTCTTCCTTGCAAATTCATGAGTCTCACTTTTATGAATCCTAGATACTTAATATCATCCAGGTAATCTCCGAAATCCGGATAATCTCGCATCAATGCTTGCTCGATATTCCCTTCAAACGCAAATGCAGTCAGTCCAGGGATCTTTCCGTCGTGCTGCACTTTCAAAAGGGAATCCATTCCGAAATAGTAGCTCATGAATTTCGCAAGAGCCGGATAGGATTCCGTAAAATCGTTAATCGCCTTTCTCGCTTCCGGATCCTTTATCTTTTTGAAATAATTCGTATCGGGAGAAGAGATCGCTTTCAAATTCCCTGAATCCAAATAATGAAGTCCAGAATCCATCGCATTCAATCCGTGTTTATGAGTGAACGGTCCTAGATTCGTTAGCACATCTAGATTTCCCGAGTAGGAATTGCCTCCGTGAGTTGGGTTTGGATTGTGCTTGAGAGCAAACTCAGCGGAGAAGTCTCCGAAATTCGGAGTGGCAACTTCTTTCATCCGAACAGTTTCCAAGCTCACTTTGTATCCATCGGGAGAATATTTTCCTCTATAAGTTACATAGTGCTGGCCGTTCGCATCCTTTGCCATGTACTCCGAATTAAAAAGGTTCTTTAATTCGAATCTTTCTAAAGAGCGATCCAAGTACTTATGAAATCCTTCCGCTCTTCCATCGTACTTATTCTTAATGATTGCGGATCTCAAAAACTGGAAGAATTGTCTGGAGATGTTTCTTCCGTCAGGACCAATGGTGTCCGGAATTTGTTTCAGTGAAAAGGCTGCGGATAATGATCCGCTTAGCGCTAAAAGTAGGATTAGAAAACGGAGTAGCAGTTTCCCGGATTTGTTTTCTCTTTCTATTCTGTGTTTAAAAAGGCCCATTACCGCCTCTCCCTTTTTTGTAACGTTTGTGCAATATAAATTCTTTCGCTTTGTTCTCCGAGATTAGTCTCAAATCGGCTTCTGTCAAGTCTATAGCGATTGCTACAGAGACTGAGATTCACCTAGGTAAAATAGATTATAGAGCATGATCGAAAAATTTCAAAAGAATTCGATTTCTCTGGATTTTTACTCAAAATCATATAAAATCTCGCGCGGAGTTTTTATATGATTTGGTATTTACGTTTGAATTTAAAGACAAAACTAGCGATCCTCTTTGCTTCGGTCCTTCTTCCCTTCCTTACATTAGTGGCATTATCTCTCATCAATTCTTCTTCTAGGATCCAAGACATCGAGACGATTCGAAACGATCGACTGATTCCTCTAAGACAGCTAAAGACGATCTCTGATCATTATGCGATCTCGATTGTAGATTGTGTTCACAAGGTAAGAAGCGGTGCGTTCACGTATGAAGAAGGAATTGCTAATCTTCAGAAAGCAAGTTCTGAGATCGATCAAGAATGGAAGTCCTATCTTGCTACCACATTGGTACAAGAAGAAACCGTTTTGATCGGTGAACTGAAGCCTCTCTTTCAAGAAGCAGATACTGCTGTCGAACAGGCCATGTCCTTAATGAAGGAAAAGAACAAAGAAGGTCTTGGAGAGTTTGCGGATAAGATCATGTATCCTAAGATAGATCCTGTTGCTGGAAAGATAGAGAAGCTGATCTCTGTTCAGCTGATGATCTCAGAACGTATCTATCAAAGAGCAGAGACAGAGTATGCGTTCAGCCTCGCCGTTTTTCTGGGAATTTCAACTATTACGTTGGTTTATATAATTTATGCTTCCGTAAAGTTCTCTGTGACTCTTGTAAAAGGTCTGAACATGGTGCGTATCTCCATCAGAGATGCGGATTTCTCTCATTCAATTTTGGTGGAAGAAGATAATAAAAATCAGGACGAGCTTTATCTTCTCTCTGTCGTATTCCGCGATTTCCAGCTCAAGATAAAGGAGATGCTTTCTTCTATTCTTTCCTATTCAGAATCTATTCTGGCATCTGCAGAGCAACTTTCTAAATCTAGCGACTATCTCTCTGGGAATGCACAGACAGAATCGGCTTCCGTAGAGGAAATCTCCGCATCCGTTGAAGAGATCAGTGCTGGGATGGAGCAGGTTACGAATAACGCGGAGGCTCAGTACAAACTCATCCTTTCCTTTTCCGGAGAGATGAAGGAATTGGAAGGACTGATCACCAAGGTGGGAGAATCCGTTGGAGATTCTCTTGGTAGAATTTCCGAAATGTATACTAAGACCGAGGCCGGTAAGAAGACGATGGGAAGTCTTTCTGAAAGCATGATAAAAATCGAATCTAGTTCCGGAGAGATGAGATCCATTACTGCAATCATTCAAGAGATCTCTGAAAAAGTGAATCTTCTCGCATTGAACGCAGCCATAGAGGCAGCAAGAGCCGGAGAGCATGGACGAGGATTTGCAGTGGTCGCGCAAGAGATCACGAGACTCGCGGAACAAACGGACCAAAGTACCAAAACAATTGAAGAATTGATCCGTACCAGTAACGCAGAGATCCAATCCGGAAAAGGCTTCGTGGAAAGTTGCGTGAAAGTCTATGCGGAGATCTTAGAGGGTCTTTCCTTCGTTAAAATCTCATCGGATAGCATTGTTTCTACCATGAAGGTGCAGCAAGAGAAGAAAGAAACGATCCGGATTGCAGTCAACCAAGTGGATGCAAAATCAGAAGAGATCCGCTCCTCTGTCGGAGAACAGAAAGTTGCCATCCTGGAAACTGCGAACGCAATCACGAATATTTCAGTCACAGTTCAGAATAGTGCCGCGAACTCGGAAGAGATTGCAGGTAGCGCCAACGGACTCCTGCAAATTGCAAAGAGTCTGGGAGAAACCATGGATTTCTTGAAAGGCTAACTATTCGGTTGGCTCTTCAGGCTCCTCTTTTGTTCTGATCAGATAATACGTCGGGTATTGCAAAAAGATATCCGACGTTAAGCTAAAGAAAAGTACGAAGAGGATCACGATCTGTCCGAAGAATGAAGTCACTGCTTCTTCTGAACCGGAGATCAAAAACATGATCAGTGTAGGCACAAACATGATCACGTACGGAGTCCAAGCAGCCACTACATAGTCTGATCGCTTGATGCAGGAAGGAAGAGCCTTTAATCCTTGCACTATATTCAATTTTGCGAATAGAACCGGAATGATGAGATAGAATACTAACCCCATTAAGAATGGAGTGATCAAATACAATCGGGTCAATTCTGCCGGCATCGGCTTTGTAGGATCCTCTGCGTATTTTTCGAATACTGCCTTTGTCTCGGGTCCGATGAAAGGGGTGATCAAGAAATTCAAGAGCAGAAATAAAGCTAAGGTGAACAGCACTAATAGAAAGAAGAAGACTAGATACTGAGGAAGTTCTACGGGCCTTTTAGGATCCATTTTGGAACGGATCACATATCCGTTCGCCACATAGGTGCCGAGAAACGCCAATACTAACAGCACGAATAATAGGGCTACAGCCCCTCCCGCCTGCATGGAAGGCACGGCCGCTAATACTAATATCAATAAAACCGATCGGATGGCGAGGATGATCCGAACCTGTCCTCTGCCGAGTAAGTATCTTAGGTATTCTTTAAACATAAAGACTCTTCAGATAGGATTTTGGAACTAGGATCCAAAGCAAGCAAAAGTTCCGAGCCAAAGTCCGGAACCTCTTCTGAGAAAAGTCTTATTCTTCCGGAAGCGTTGCCCCGCCGATCCCTTTTACAAAAGAGAAGAGTAAGTACAAATGGATCAACTCCGTCATAAACAAAGGAAAGAACTGAGAATTTAAACTTACTATCGCGAATCTATAATAAGAATCCACATCCTTCATGTCCGGAAACCCTTGGTACACAATCGGGAAAATATGTCCGAAGGAAATGAGTAAAATCAATCCCAACGCACCATATTGGTAGTTACGATCCAAAGCCGCAGAACGAAAATCCGACCAACTAGGAAGCGCCTTTAGCCTGGCAAAGGAGATGGATGAATATAGGATCAAGGCTGGGAGTGCAAGAATTGTCCCTCCTAGTATCGCATATTTGATTGGAATTGCTGGATCTTGCATTGTCTCCGTTTTGATCTGAAGAATTGCTCCTACAATCAGAACTAGAAGAGCTAACAATAGCACTAGTACCAATACTACTAGCAAAAGCCTAAGCAAAAATAGGAAGTATTCCTTTCCACCGATCCGATTTTCTTTTTCTAATTTTTCTCGAAAGAAATAGAGAGAAAGAAAGAGTAAGAGGAATTGCAAAATCCCTAATATATTGATAAACCCAGGTTTCGAATATAGATAATTATGATTTAGGAACTCTTCGAATTCCTTCATCGCATACGAATATACGACGGATAGCATTAGGATCCTAGTTAGCCAAACTCCTAAAAAGGATCTACAACCTATAAGATAATTCTTAAATTCGAAAATCTGGGACAATCGATTCTCCTTCTTTTTTTTCTTTAGATCAAGGTGAGATCACAAAACGGATCGGATTTCCTTTTCTATCTTCCAGATCATGAAGACTTTCATTAATGTCTTCTAATTTTCTTACATCCGTGATGGAACGAGAAAGATTTAATTTTCCTTGCACATACAGATCGATTAATTCGGGAATTGCTCTTCTGTCAGAACCATAAGAACCTGCGATCGTAACTTGCTTTTCTATAATGGCGAAAGGGATCGCGAATTTCAAAGGTTCTCTTCCGATTCCTACCATGACCATTCTTCCTCCTGGATTCATTGCACGAAGAGATTCTTCGATATTACTCATCCTTCCCGAGAAATCCGCGAGAAGATCGATCCCTTTGGAAATTTCTTTCAGAGTCTTGCCAGGGTTCTTGACCTCTTTTAAGTTTACCACTTCATCCGCGCCGTAAGCAAGCGCGTTGTCCAAGGCTCCTCTATCCACATCTAAAGCGATCACCTTTCCTTTGGTTAGTGCTCTTGCGATCACTACTCCGTGGATCCCTAACCCGCCGCATCCATAAACGGCAACATTGTCTCCGTCTTGTATATTCCCACGGAACTTAATTGCGTTATACGGAGTGGAAACCGCATCGGCTAAGATAGCTCCTTGTTCGAAAGGAATAACATCGGGTAGAGGATATAAATAACGTTCTTCAACTATATTATATTCTGCGAAATTACCTTCTCGATCGAAACCGAAAACTCCTATGTCCTTGCATAGATTTTCTCTACCGCTTAGGCAATGTGCGCATACTCCGCAGCTTGTTCCTGCTGCGATCACTACTCGATCACCCTTCTTGATCCGCGTCACCTTCTCCCCAACTTCTTCTACAATGCCGGAAGCTTCGTGGCCTGGGATCTGAGGATAATGTTTACACTTCAATGTTCCGTGCAGAATCAAATGCACATCGGAGCCGCAAATACCACAGGCCTTTATTCTAACCTTAGCTTGTTCGGGACCGACCTTAGGAACTGGAACATCTTTGATCTGAAGATTTCTTTTACCGGATTCTAATATTGCAGCTTTCATTTTTCTCCTACTCAAGGACCTGAATAGAAATATCTAAAGCAAAGAAACGGTCAAGGATTTGAGAGAAGAAGAGTTTAAGATCTAAAATTAAAATACGCCGTTCGGTATAGAGCGCTCCGTTTTTTCCTCCTTGTTCCGAGTAGGTCTCGTTTTTCCATGGTAACAGCTGTAGGACAATATGACTTCCGAAGAAATATACAGACAGATCAAGGCCAGTCAAAACGGACAAGACTGGCATCATAAGAATTGTTTCGGCTGCGGCCCCGATAACCCGAGAGGACTGCATGCAAGTTTTCCATTTCACGAACCTTCCGGTGAAGTTCGATTCGATTGGACAATTGAAAGTGCCTTCGAAGGAGCTCCCGGGTATGCTCATGGAGGAGCTCTAGCGACTCTCTTGGATGAAGCACAAGGAGTACTTTGTTTTCATCTAGGTCATTTTGTAATGACCGATCAATTGTACATGAGATACTACAAAGCTTGCCCATTGGGAGAAGAGATCGAAGTTCGATGCTGGGTCACCATGGTAAGACGCAGAAGGTTATATACTAAGGGAACCGTTCATTTAAAAAAAACGGGAGAGCTGCTTCTTAGTTCTAAAGCGAGATGGTATGATATGCCGGATCGCGTCTTTGCAAGGATGTTCCAAGGTACTGCATTCCCGGTGGATATCATTCTCAAGGTTTTAGAAGAGAATCAAAAAAGAGGAAAGGAAATCAGAAAGCGTCTCAAAAGGGAAAAAGCAAAAACCACCTAAGCAGTTTTTTGCATACCGAGATCTTAAGCTCGGTCCTTATTTCTAGCCATATTTAGTTTCCGTTTTTCGTGCTATTTCGAAGGAGAAATCGGGTTTTAACGACTGGAGCCCGGCCTTTCTCACCTCGAATTCCGTCTAACTGATAATCAAAGGAGATTACATTGATCGAGCTTTACACAGCAGGTACGCCGAATGGAAAAAAAATTTCCATCATGCTGGAAGAATTAGGAATTCCTTATACAGTTCACCCCATAGATTTTGGAAAGACGGAACAAAAAGAGGAATGGTATCTTAAAATCAATCCGAACGGAAGGATCCCAGCAATCATAGACAAGGACAATGGGGACTTTCCTGTATTCGAATCGGGTGCAATCATGATTTATCTCGCAGAAAAAACGGGTAAACTCTTGTCAAAGGATCCGAAGGAAAGATCGATCACAATCCAATGGTTGATGTTCCAGATGGCCGGAGTAGGTCCTATGCAAGGACAGGCAAATCATTTCATTAAGTATGCTCCCGAAAAGATTCCATACGCGATGAAACGTTATGTAGATGAGACCATGAGGCTTTATTCTGTTTTGGAAAGGCGCTTAAAGGAATCCGAATATCTTGCCGGCAAAGAACTCTCTATCGCGGATATCGCAACCTGGACTTGGGTAAAGGCCCGCAGCTTCATAGAACTTTCTATAGATGAATTCCCTCATCTCAAAGCATGGGAAGAAAAATTAGGAAATAGACCTGCCTTTATCAAAGGCTCGGAAATTCCTAAGAAAAACTGATCTTAGATCAGATTGGTTTCTGCTAAGGGGAGATGCACTCTAAACGTGGTTCTCCCCGGCCTGGATTGGAATTCGATCCTTCCATTATGTCTTTCTACGATCTTTTTGCAAATATCCAAGCCTAGTCCACTTCCCTCACCTTTTTCCTTTGTGGTAAAGAAAGGATCAAAGATCTTATCCTGGATCTCTTCTGGAATTCCTGGCCCGTTATCCGTAATAGAGACTACTAAATAATCTCCTTCCGTATCGGATTCCAATTCCAAGATCCCCTGAAAGGCGATAGCTTGAAATGCGTTATTGATCAGGTTCGCCCAAACCTGTGTCAATTGATCCGCCTGCCCACGTACCGCGGACCGATCCGAGAATTTACGAATAATCTCTACCCCATACTTTAGTTTATTATAATAAAGCGTGAGAACAGTATCCATCTGCTCGCGAATATCTATGATGCTAAGGACAGTCTGATCTTGGTAAACGTATGTTTTCAGAGCACGGATCACCCTGGAAGCTTTGATTGCGGCTTCTCGGATCACATTGCTATGTCTTAAGATCCCAGAAAGACTGGACGCATTCGAAACAACTGTGGGAAATTTTTCCTTAGGAACTTCTTTTACAAGTTCAGGAAGATCTTCGGGTCGGATCCCTAACTCGGCCAGGTTCTCTGAAACGAATTCCAAAGAAGAATAACCCAACTGACTTAAGGCATCGCGGATCAATTTTCGATTTCTTCTTTCTTCTGCGGAATCATAGAACTCAGGAAAAATACTTCCTTTGGAAAAAATCATTTTCCAACTTTCTCTTTCTACTTCGCTCATTTCCGCGAAATCGCAGAGTAATTTCTCCCAGTCTTGAAGAAATAGACTTTGGATCCCTTCGTTCGAAGAGATGATCGCTCCTAGAGGAGTATTGACTTCGTGCGCAATCCCTGCGATCAATTGACCTAGTACCGCCATCTTCTCGGATTGGATGAGTTGCGCCTGAGTCGACTTGAGCTCGTCTAAAGTTACCGTAAGATCTCGATTCGTATTTTTGAGATACGTATTCGTTGCCTTTAACTCTTCCGTTCTTCGAATTACTTTCTGTTCCAGTTCTTCGTTCAGACGTTTGATCTGCTCTTCCGATTTCTTTCTCTCGGAGATATCTCTCACAATTGCCTGAAGAAGTTTACGACCGTTTAATGTAACTGAGTTTAAGGTCACTTCTGCATCGAAGGTCGAACGATCCTTTTTGCAATGTAGCCAATCGAAAGTCTGAGGTCTTCCGTCTAACGCGGCCATGATCTTCTGCTTTGCTTTTTCGGAAGAAGGGGATCCATCCGGCTGATATTCGGGAGAAAAATCCACGGGAGACGCTCCTACAATATCCTCACGTTCGCAGCCAAACATCTCCTCCGTCTTTGGATTACATTCCAGAAAGACCCGATCATCCATGAGAAAAATCGCTTCTCCTGCCGAATGAAAGAGTGTCTTAAATTTGACCTCGTTTTCCTTAAGTGCAGCTTCTACTGCTAATTTTTCGGAAAGAGAATTGGCAAGCCTTGTCTCTGTCTCCATTCTTTCAGTCAGATTCTCGAAGATTAATGCGATTCCGACTAACTTTCCTTCTTCCAGAAGAGGATTCACTCGAAAGCGAACTTGCAATAGAATGTTACTGATTGTGGTGCGGTAAGGTCCTTCGTAATCGGAAGCCTCTCCTTTTAATCCCTTACCCAATAATTCGGATACTGTCTTGTCCCTAAGATCTAGATAAGAAAGACCTATGATCTTTTCCTTGGTCGCTTTTAAAAATTGCAGAGAAGATTCATTCGCCTCTACAATCGTACCATTCTTATCAAAGATCATGAGTCCGATCGGAGATTGCTCGAACAAAGCTCGATATACGTTTTTGTTATCAATCTGGCTCATACTTTTATTCTAAAGCGTATCGAATGAGAATCTCTCGCAACTCTCCGTTGCGCATTCATTGAGATCAATCGAATATTTCGCTTATTAAAAGGTCGCTTGTTTTAGACCGGTTTCGACTCTTGAAAAGCAGGAAGAAGAACGTAGAACGTTGTCCCAGAGTCGGTACTAGTGAAATGTATCCTTCCTTTATGCTCTTCTACTACGTTCTTGCAGATATCTAAGCCTAATCCTGTCCCTTCTCCAGGGGATTTGGTTGTGAAGAATGGATCGAAGACTCGGTCTTTAATCTCGTCTGGGATCCCAGTTCCTGTGTCCTGAATGGAAATCTCCCAATAATCATCACTTTGCAATTTAGCATCTATAAAGATCCGTCCGGAATAGTTCATGGCATGAAAGGCATTCGTAATCAGATTCGTCCATACTAAGTATAGTCTTTCGGAATCTCCCTGAACCCTCGCCTCATCAGGGATCTGAATATCGATGAGCACCTTATTCTTTATTTTAGAATAATATAAAGTTATTATATTTTCTATCTGCTCTTTCGGAGAGACCGATTCGACCTGAGGTCTCCAGTCCCCTTCTCCTGCAGCATAACTCTTGAGTGCTTGGATCACTCTCGAAGCCTTGACGGAAGCATCCAAGATCAACTGACTGGAACGAGCTATACTGGATAAGGAGGAGGCGTTGTTTACTATCAGCCAGCCCCTTTCTCCCATTGGCAATTTTTGGAGGACCTCCTTCACTTGCTCCGGAGAATTTCCCATATCCGTAAGAATATCCGCCATCATGTGAGCATTCGAGAATCCGGCATCTGCAAGTATCGATTCGGAAAGTTTTCGTTTTTTTCTTTCTTCCTTAGAATCAAAATCAGTATAAGCAACGCCTCCTCTTTTAAAAAGAGTGGCCCAGACTTCCTTCTCTTCCTTATTGAAGCTCGCATATTCCCTGATCAAATCTTCCCAAGGTTCGTTCAGAATGGAGCGGATTCCTTCAGTCGAGGATCGTATCGCTCCTAAAGGAGTATTCAATTCATGAGCGATTCCTGCGATTAGCCTTCCGAGAACCGCCATCTTTTCGGATTGGACTAAATTCTCTTGGGCCTTCTTTAATTCACTCATTGCAGATCTTAACTTTTCATTGGTATCCACCAAATACTCGTTAGCCGATCTAAGTTCTTCGGTTCTTTCTGAAACTGTGACCTCCAAGGCTTCGTTTGCATTTCGGATTACCTTCTCCGCAATTGCAAGATCGGTGACGAGCAAGCTTTGTCTTAGACTCGCGATTACTACCATTACTCCAGCGCAGAACCAGATCACGAGGCGAATGATCTCCGGAAGTCCTTGTAGAGTGAGCGAAAGAACGATAGCTGCCGAACAAACAATTACTTCCAAAAGGGGAAGTATTCTCAAGAGTCCACTTTCTGTTCCTGCATTCTTCTTTAACGCGGAAAGATCAGGCTCCCAGGTTAATGAACTATATCCTAATAGCAAGATACTCGCAGAGAAACCAGCATTCGTAAGAGTTCCGTCTGCCGGAACCTGTATTAGAAAAATAGAATTCCATTGTAGCCAACTGATCCCTGTCCCTGCAAGTCCAGCCACCAAGCAAAGATAAGAAAGACTGATCTTAATTCTGAGAGAAGGTTGCATGAGTACTGCAACGCTTGCCGCAGAAAGCATAAAGACAGGATACACTGCGAGTGCGAGCAGCTGCAACCAAGGCCTATCTTCTTTTTTAGAAAGATATAATACTAGAGTCACCGCAAGAACAGCAATGCTAAGACCGATCGCATCCATGATTGCGACCTTCATTCGATTCAAAGGAACCTTATCTCTTAAAAAACGGGTAAAGCCTAATATGAAACAAGGCCCAAGCCAAGGATAGAATACATCACTAGGAGCAGGAAAACTATAGAATTGGGTAAGAGCTTGTATGTCCCAAACCACTTGCCCCGTAAAATACGAAAAAAGCCCCAGAAAAAACCAGAATCTATATCTCCTGGCTTCACCTTCTGAAGACCGATATCCGAACCAAGCTGCGGTGGTGGCAAAGCCAATAGAGGCAGTCCAATGTATATTGTCGAAGATCCGTAATAATTCAGCTTCTTTTGTGAAATAAATTAATGCAAAGAGAAGGAGTACGAATATAAATCCGGCATAGATAAAGAAGAAACCTAAATTTCTATCCTTTGAGGAACGAATCTCTAGAGCGGAAGCCGAGGCATTCATGCGAATTTGCGGGGCTAAATATTAAGCTCTAAAAATCCAAAGTCCACACTTTTTTATCTTAGTAAAGAACGAGACACATAACGATTCCAAGCTTCGAAAGAGTTGAGCACGTTTTAAATCGTATCAATAGAGAGTTCTATTCTTCTTATCAGGAAGATGAGGAAGAAAATTCACGCTAATCGGCACATAAGCTCCCCTCACCCAACGAAACACGCTCAAGGAAGTGTTCCAGATCCAAGGCATCCAAGTAAACATATCTTGGTCTTGTTTTAACATTCGATTTAAGGTAAGAGAGATCGGAGTGCCTGAAGTAAAAATATAAACTCTCTCGGAAGAAGAAGGCTGAAAATATTTCGTATATGCAAGCTTGACCCTAGACTCGAATTGAGCATACGACTCGATTCCTTCTGGAGTATAAGATCCTTCTCTCCAGAAACTTAAGATCTCTTCCGTAAGTTTGAAGAATAAAGCCGCAGAACGTATTCCCCCTTTCAGTCTGACTTGGGAAAAAAGAGCCAAAGACTTTGCAAACTCCGGACGAATGCCTGCGAGATACGCAGAGTATGCTTTCCATAGTTGGGAAGAGAATTCATTCCAATTCGAATCTTGGTGAAAGAAGTCAGGCTGAATAGCCGGAACTTTTTTGGGATCCACGGAGCGGACCCCTTCCAAAAATGACTCTGCAGTTTCCTTATGACGTCTCATAGTACCGGCTATAATCTTATCCGGAAAATCATCGTTAGACGCCATATATTTTCCGAGCAAGAATGCCTGCTCCTTTCCCCTAGGGGTCAGAAGATCATAATCCTCCCCCTGAGAATTGGCCTGTCCATGACGGATCAGATAAATTACTGACATTATATATTAAGATTCCGTTGTGAAGCGTGGATTCACTATCTCCACTTTTTCTATCACGGATTCTTTTACATGTTTCCAGTAAGCGGTATCTTCTAAGGATTTCTTTTCTTTTCGGATAATATCTCTAAGTTCCTTGTTCCAAGAAGAAGCCAAAGCCTTCTTCTCATTCCAAGTCTTAGGAAATTCCTGTTTCTTGCTCAAGAGAGAAGCGGCACGGGAGAGTTCTTTGTCCAATAACTCCTCTCCGGATCGGATCTCACGAGAGATCACTCCCAGCATATTCCAACTTACTAAAGTCTTATATGCCAACAGATCTTTATCCCTGAACTCAGGTAGGACTTCCTTCATTAGAAAATCCTGTATTGCCTCTAATAATTCCGTAGCGCTCGGTTTATCCTGCATATAAGTTCCCTTATTTAACAGACTCTTCTATGAGTCTCATTGCTTCGTATTCCATCTCGCAGGCCCTTCTTCCGATGGATGCGAGTTCTATTCCTTTATCCTTTCCGGAAAGATGTCTTTCTGCTTGGCCGATGCAACCGATGGCCCAGCGAAGATTTCCCATCACTTCCCAGTAAATGATTTTTTGAGGATCGAGTTTCACACCTGCGGCCTTCTCATACGCCTCATAAAATTCGGAGCGGTCTGCAAATCCGCCTGCTTCTTTATTCAATTTTCCGAATCTCCAATCTCTCATGCAAAGCCAGGTAAGATCCTCGTGTCGATCTCCCCAATGTGCAAATTCCCAATCCACAATTCCTTGCAGACCTTCCGAATTCACCATGAAGTTCCCTGTCCTAAAATCGCCATGGATCAATACGGACGCGTCACTCGGCTTTGCATTCTTTTCCAACCAATTGAGTATCAGTTCCATTGCAGGATAGGCTCCATCCATGGAATCCAATTGCAAACGAAGAGCATGCACCGAACCTTCGGCGACTGTCTTGCCTGGAAAGGATTGGCCTAGATCCAGGACTCGCTTGAGTTCCTCATCCTTGCATTTCTCCGGTCCGACAGAATGGATCGCCGCTAAATTCTCGGCGAGTTCCTGAGTGATCTGTTTTCTGACCTTGTTTAAGCTCGGATCCTTTACTACGAATCTTCCGGTGGCCTTGCCTTGTATCCTCTTCATGAAATAGAAAGGATTTCCGGTGACGACAGAATCCGATTCTAACCAGAACGGCTCAGGAGTCTTGACTCCAGCTTCGAAGGCCATTCTGCAGACTTTGAATTCATTGATACGAGAAAGAGAAGCGAGCAAGGATGCGCCCTTGTCCGTGCGATATACTGTCTGATAGATTCCTTGTTCGGGACCTCCATCCACTTTTATATCTGCGGAGAAGTTTTCCTGGCAGGCTCCACCCGAAAGAGAAACCATATTATTAATTTCTACTTTTCCTTTTAGTCTTTGCCCGAGATAAGATTCGAGTCTTTCTTTCAATTCGGAGTCTTTCACGATCAAAAACTCTCCTTGCCTGACATTAGGTTCCTACCTATCACCATTTTATGAGTTTCTGTAGGACCATCAGCAATCCTGGCCGCTCTCGCATCTCTATAAAATAATTCTAATTTAAGATAGCGACTGAATCCATGAGAACCGCAGATCTGGATCGCCCGATCTATACACTTATTCAGAGTCTCGCTTACCTGCCACTTCGCTAAGGAAACCGCCTGTCTTGCATCCCCTCCTTTGCGAAGTATATCCGCTGCCTTTAAGGTAAGAAGAAAACCGGATTGTATTTCCAAGGCGGATTCCGCAAACATCCACTGGATCCCTTGGTGCTCCGAAAGTTTGCCACCAAACAATTCACGCTTAAGAGCATACTCTCTAGCGATTTCCATAGACCTCCTTGCGAGACCGATCCATCTCATACAATGGGTCAAACGAGCAGGCCCTAATCTCTCTTGAGACAAACGGAATCCTTCTCCAATCTTTCCTAAAACTTGAGATTCATGCACTTTAACATTTTCGAATGTAAGCTCGCAATGCCCACCAGGACCATGAGAACCCAACATCCCGATCTCCTGAACCATCGTGTATCCCGGAGCATCAGTAGGAACTAGGAACATAGAAGTTCTTCTGAAACTATCATTCACCTTTGCCATTACGATCAAGAAGGCAGCGCCATTCGCACCGGTGCAGTACCATTTATGACCGTTCAGAATATAATGATCTCCATCTTTCTCCGCGTTAGTCGCAAGAGTTGTAGGATCCGAACCAGCACCAGGAGGAGGTTCCGTCATAGCAAAACCGGATCTGATCTTTCCTTCTACCAGCGGATGATAGTATTTCTTCTTTTGTTCTTCGTTCGCAGCCAAGTGAAGAAGGTGCATATTCCCTTCGTCAGGCGCGTCACAGTTACAGAGATAAGGAGCAATAGGAGAGCGACCTAATTCACTGAAGACCAAAGCAGTTCCCACTAAATCTAACCCCAATCCTCCTTCCGACTTAGGAAGATGAGCCGTCCACAGACCTCTCCTCTTCGCTTCTTCGCGAAGTTTTTGCACGATCGGTTCCGGCATTCTTGCATGATCATAATCGTAATGATCCTCTGCAGGAATGGCCACTTCTTCTACGAAGGCTTTGGCCTTCTCTCTTATACCTTCTACTTCCTTAGGAATGGATAAGTCCATAGTGTATTCAATTTTCCTTATTGTTTTTTTTCTAAGAATTCTTCCGGTAATTTAAACTTTCCGATTCTATCATTATGAAGACTTCCTAAATAGAGATAATCCCCTTTTCGTTTTACTGAGGTAATCTCTTTCAGATGCTTTCCCTTTGGCTCTTGAAAGCTTGCTTCGACAACTCCGTCCTCGTTCAAGACGACTGCAAAACCATATGGCTCGGGCTTGGGCCAGAGAAATTTTGGAAGCTTAGCAACAAGAGATTTAGTCCAAGGACGAGGATGAAGAACTTTATCCACCATCGCATTTCTAACGGTGAATAACGCTAGATAGAAATGGCCTTTTCCATCCGAGGAAATATTATCCGGAAAGCCCGGCAAATTCTCCACCCAGATCTCGCTTGTTCCTGCCTTCGGCCCCTTCAACCAATATCTATGAATTCTGTATTTATAAGTTTCGTTTAATACTAGAAAATCCTCGTTCTCAGAAAGAGCTACACCATTCGGAAAGAATAAATCTTTCATAAGAGTCGTTGTCTTCTTTGTGCGAGGATCGTATTTCAGAAGACGACCGTGAGGAACCGCTTCCATAAGATCATACAAGTATTCTGCGGAGCCATATTTATAACTCGCATCCGAGAAATACACAGTCCCGTCTTTCGTCACATCCAGATCGTCAGTAAACTTAAAAGGAAGACCATCGGATTCGGTGGAAAGAATTTCCACCTTTCCATCTTTCTCTATCTTAACTAGACCCTTGATGGCATCCGCAACAATCAAACTTCCATTAGGAAGAAGTTTCATACCAAGAGGTCTTCCCCCAGTAAATGCATGAGCCTTGATCTCTTCGTCTTTAGAGATAAAGTAAACCTTGCCGTCCTCACTAGCCGAGTAGATATTCTCATGATCATCCGGCTCCGTATCTTCCGGGCCGTGGATCTTACCCTGAGCGATCAATGTTGCGGACTCCAAAGCGTTATTCTTTTGGAAAGCACCGATGAGTCCCATATCAACAGGAGGTTGGTAAAGTGCGGGTTGGATTGGAGAAGGTTTGAGGACAAAACCTATTAGGAGAATGATAAGAAATGCTGCAAAGAGCAGGAGGATTTTCTTCGTATTCACGATTCCCTCCTTTAGGGAAAACGATTGAAGACGCTATTCGGGAAGGGCATCCAGTCAACGTAAAATTCCGGTCCGGGGTCTCCGAGGCCTAATATTTGATTGCTGCCCCCAACAATCGGCCGATAAGGTATATGGGGACTCAATTCGAGTCCGTTTTAATATGAAGATATCCGAAGATATGGTGCAAAAGCACGGTATTCGTTTTAAGGAATCCGACATTATTTTTGATGAAAACGAACCCGCCGATCAGATGTATCTGATCCTAACCGGCAAAGTGGGAATTCATAAAAAGGTCAAAGAAGCCTTCAAACTTTTGATCGAATTAAAAGAAGGTGATATGTTCGGCGAGATGGCCTTGGTGGATCGCAAACCGAGAAGTGCGAGAGCCATTGCAAAAACTGACGTATTGCTTTTCGCGATCACCGAGAGCGTATTTTATAGTCTTGTTCAGACAAATCCCTCCTTCTCACTGAAAATGGTAAAGATGCTTTCTTCTAGATTGAGAGAAACCAATCAAACCATTGCGAGTCTCTTAAAAGGCGACAGAAAGAATCTTGTTACTTCTGCATTGATTACGTTCAGCCAGACAAGAGGAGAGCAAGAAAACGGAATGTATAAGGTTCACTTAGCAGCATTTACAAAATGGGCAATTCTACGAGTGGGCTTGGAACATCAGGATCTCGCGTCTGCAATCAATCTATTAATAAAAGATAAATTAGTAGAGCAAGGCAAGGACGATCCTCACCATATTTACATTCGAGATACATTCTTCAAATATACAATGGATCATTGATTCTTGTCCTCTACTAATACAAAACCGGCCAAACCGGGAAGACAAGATTATCTAGATAATCTACGCTCTTTCGCATTATTGTTAGGGTTAGCATTTCACGTTGCAATAGTATATGCAGCAGTCATAATATACCCTTTACGGAATCAGGATCGCTCGATTGCGTTCGATGTCTTCGGAGAATGGGTGCATATCTTCAGGATGCCTCTGTTCTTTGTGCTTTCCGGATATTTTACGGAAAGAACCTTTCTCTCAAAAACACTTTCCGAATTCCTAAGATTGAGAGGACTTAGGATCATCCTTCCCCTCATCCCTGGGATCATATTATTCGCGCCGATGCAATATTATGTAAACGCGTTGCAAGAAGGTTATACAGGAAATTATTTCAGATTTCTCTGGGAAGAATTCTTGCTCAAGAATCCGGCACCTTCTCACCTTTGGTTCATTCTCTATTTGGCAATGTATACCGGAGTGTATCTGGTCACTCGACCGATCTTCTTGAGAATTCGGACCTGGATCCTACCTATTTCCAGATACGGAGGGGAAAATGCGAACGAACATCCTACTCGTAAATGGGAATTTCTACTGATCGTAGGAATTTGGAGCACGATTTGGACCTGTTGCATTAATTACTTTTTCCTAAAGGACGAAAAGTATTTCAATATAGAACCGGTACAATTCTTCTATGATCTTAGCTTCTTTGTTTCCGGTACCTTCTTGTTAGGAAGAGAAAGCATTCTGTTGAAGGGAAAAACGGATGCGGTCGACATCTCTATCTTAGGGCTGTTAGCAGTCGCATTCTTTTTCGTATTCTTTAAGATCAGCGAGATAGATCCATACTGGTCTTATTTCGGTTATGCCGGGATAGGTATCCGAATACTTCATATTTTTCTAAAATGCTTAGGCGGATGGATCTGGATCTCTTTCTTTATCCGTTTATTCCAGATATTCTTTCATGAATCAAACTCGCTCTCTAAGTATCTGAGAGAATCGAGTTTACCTGTATATCTAATCCATCATCCCATATCTCTCGGAATCGGGTTCTTGGTGGTAGAAACTGGGCTCTCGATCTGGACCAAATTCTTCCTACATCTGTTCTTAGTGTATACGGCGACCTTCGGAGTGTATCATTTCATTATCCGAGGCTCTAATTTCTGGCTTACGATCCTGGGGAACAGGGGCTTGAGCTGGACCGGAAAGGGAAAGGGAGCGGCGTAAGTAAATCCTCTCTCCCAGCTCAAAAATCCCTTGCCAGACGGTCTTCGTTAAAAATCATGTCTTTTACCGGGCCTGTAGCTCAGTTGGTTAGAGCACACGCTTGATAAGCGTGGGGTCATAAGTTCGAGTCTTATCAGGCCCAGGTTTAGCGTTCCGATAGAACGGAATTTTGTAGGACTTTCTACAAAACCTTCGGATCGCTCAAAATATTCCGTTCAACCCTTCAATGGGGCGTTAGCTCAGCTGGGAGAGCATCTGATTTGCATTCAGAAGGTCATCGGTTCGATCCCGATACGCTCCAATTCGTTTTTCCCCTTTATTTTCCTGCATTTTCTACCTGATTGATTGCCGATCCAAATGAAAGTTTGGCGCCGAAACCTGTCGATTGATCGGAATTCCCCTCTCATAAAAAGCTGGATCTCCTTTCCTTCCGGATCAAAATTCGATCCATGAAACTTTTTCTTTCCCGTTCTCTCCTTCTCTCTTCCTTTCTAGCCTCCTTCTTTACGATTGGATGCGACGATATCCGTCGGCTTCTAGTTGCGAATGTAGGAGACGCTGCCAAATACAAGGTCGAAGGAAAAGAATCCGGACTCACCGCTACCTATGTGCAGAAGGATGAAAAAAGAAAAAGAATACCGATCAGTCTTACTACAATAGGCACCGGTTTTACTCAGCCTACCGATCTTCTGATGATCCCTGGCCCTGATATTTTTCTGGTCACCGAAAAGACAGGAGATCTGAAATGGTTGGATCCAAAGGACGGCAGTTCAGGTATATTATTAAAAGTGAATGGAGTTCTTACGGAAGCTGAACAAGGTCTCTTAGGCGTTGTTCTCCATCCTCAATTTCCCGAAGTCCCAAAACTATATTTGAATTACGTAACTAAGAGAGCGGGCCAGGATACAAGCGTAGTCACCGAATGGAATATGGATCTTCCCAAGGATCCTAAAAAGGCAAAGCTAAGCGGAGAAAGAATCCTGATGGAAGTCAAGCAGCCTTACGGAAACCACAATGCTGGACAACTCGCATTCGGTAAGGATGGCAAACTGTACATCGCTTGGGGAGATGGAGGTTGGATGGGTGATCCGAAAGCAAACGGACAAAATCCTTCCACCTTTTTAGGCTCCGTTCTGAGGATCGATGTAAACTCCAAGGATCCTGGAAAAGAATACTCGGTTCCTAAGGACAATCCTTTCTTAGGAAATAAGAATATCCAACCGGAAACATTCGCATACGGCTTCCGAAATCCGTGGAGATATTCTTTTGATCCTTCCGGAAGATTGATCATCGCCGATGTGGGCCAAGACTTGTACGAAGAAATTAGTATTGTGGAAGCAGGCAAGAACTACGGCTGGAATAAAATGGAAGCGATGCATTGCTTCGAGCCAAAAGAAAACTGCGATAAAACCGGATTAGTAGAACCTATCTACGAGTACGATAGAGAAGATGGAATGTCCATCACCGGAGGTTATGTAGTTACGAACGATAGAATTTCCGATCTGCAAGGAAAGTATGTCTTCGGAGATTTTGTTAGTGGAAGGATCTGGGCCTTTGAAATCCCGAAAGATGGCAGCAAGGTAAAAGAGGCTTATACCCTCGGAAAATGGCCTATCTTAATTTCTAGCTTTGGCATGGACGCAAGAGGCTCTGTCTATATCGCTGACTTTGGCGCAGGACAGATCCTAAGAATAGATCCTGCTAAATAAGATTTCCTGCATATACTTTAAACTGCTCTTAAATAACCACCATAACAGGTTCTTGCAAATCCAATGCAAGGACCTGCTTTTAACGTCGAATTCAATTCAGAACCTGGAATTTGACAATTTCCAGAGATTGATCTTTTCTTGGTTCTCTTCTACAAACCGAAGAGATTTCGAAGGCTCCTTTTCCGAAAAGGAAAAGATCTTAATATTTTCGCAGTACAAGATCTCTTTCGGTTCTCCTAAGGTTTCTTTTACCTTCTTCTCATCCAATCCATCTAAGATCGCAAACGTATATGGCGTCTTTCTTTCGAACCAGCTCAAATTGTTCTGCCAATAGAATAGCATTAGATCGTACAAATAATCATCCGGCTCCAACTTCTCCTTAGAAAAGATCCTCATAGGACGCACGTACCAAAAACTCGCAAGTCCTCTTTTCCAATTCCTCTCCTTAGCATACTGATCCAAACAATCTAGCTTAGGAGAAGAATATACAATCCCAACTCCTTTAGAAGCCGCAACGGTCGAATTCGTAATGACGAGCAGAAGCAAGGCAGGTCCGAGAAAATACTTTAAAATTTTATAATTCACCAGTCTTTGCAAAAAAAGAAGGCTCATTCCAAGAGAAGACAAAAGAACTCCGCCAAAATAACGATCTATTTCCTGGATCCCTTCCCTTCCCGTAAAACCAAGAGAATATCCATAGAATAAAAATACTCCAGGCACCAAGATCCCGAGGGATAAAAACAAAGATCCCAATTCGATGCTCTTTCGTTTTTCTTCTTCTTTTTCTTGTCTTAGAATAAAATAGAGAACAGCAAAGCCCGCTAATAAGATGAACAAGTAGATCCAATTCTCTCTCGCAAATACGAACACAGAACGGAATAAATTACTAATTTCTAATTTTGCAGGTCCGGACTCATGTCCTAATTTAGCCGAAACCAAGGTCCCAGGAAAGAATACGAAAGGATTCTTTTTAAGCGCTTGGTACGCTACTCTCGCGAGTATGATCCCGAGCAAAATGGGAAAATAAAAATAGATGATCTTTTTGGTTTTCTGAAATGTTCTTTCTTGGACTAGCTTGGAGACATGCAAAACAAGAAGAGGAATCAGAAAATAAGGCAGGAAAATAAGATCACTCAGAGCGAATAGAAAAACAAAGAAGGTAAGGATCACAAATCTCTTTGTATTCTTTTCTTCTTCCCACTTAAAATAGAAGGCCCAGGCCCAGGACAAGCTTGCAAGATTTCCTCCATGAAACCCAGGAAGGAATACGAACAGATCCTTTTTAAAAAAGAATAATATACTCCCGACAAAGTATCCGAATGTGAGAAGAATAGAGATCTTTCGCGCCTCTAATTCTTCTTTCAAGATCGTCTTAAATAGATACAAGATCCCGAATAATAAAAGACTCCATTGTACAAATGAGTATGTGAGATGGGTCGCTTCCCAAGCTCCTTTCTCTAAAAACAAATAAATGGTTCTCAGTCCAAAATACTGAGCCAAATCCGGGAAAAAATACAAGGCAGGAGTCCAGATCCAACCCTTCAATATCATTAAAAAGTTTGCGTTGGATTTTAGAAAAAGTTCCTGGTAAATTACGGAAAAGAAAAGAGAATCAGCATTATAAAACACATTCGATAAGGAAGGATCGACAGCGACCCTTCCCAAGGATACGATCAAACCCAAAGCTCCCAAGATCGGAAGAACTAGGATAAAAATTCGATTTTGAAAAAAAGATCCGCCCAAAGAAAATACCTGGATGTGAATTTTACTTTTTTGTCACTTTAGGCAAGCCGATTTCGAAATTTCTAATACGATCATGAGTTTGAATCTTCCCATTATATCCTCTTATTTCAATTGGCTTCGCAACGATGCTCCCGAAGGAGACAAGGAAACCTATCCGGAACTCAAGGCAGGCTTCCAAACCTCCATTCCCGGTCTTTTCATCGCTGGAGACCTCACTGGGCTTCCCCTTTTAAAATACTCGGTGCAAAGCGGAACAGAAGCAGTTGCAAATCTTCCTAAGATATCTCCATCCAAATCCAAGACTGATTTAGATCTCATCATCGTCGGTGCGGGCCCTGCCGGGATCGCCGCCGGTATCCAAGCAAAAAAACAAGGCCTCAAATTCCTAATCTTAGAGGCAAACCGTCCCTTTCATACAATCACAAGTTATCCGAAAGGAAAACCGATCTTTGCCGAACCGGAAGATCTTCATCCGAATTCTCCTTTGATTATCCGAAACGGAACCAAAGAAGAATTGTTGGCCTCTCTTCAGTCTATATTAAAAAAATCGAATCTTCCCATCCAAGAAGGAGAGAAGGTTGAGTCCATAATCCCCGCTGGCCCGGACGGATCCTTTCAAACAAAAACCGAATCCGGAAAAACATTCCTCTCTTCGTATGTAATTCTCGCCATCGGAAAATCAGGAGATAGCAGAAGATTAGGAATAAAGGGAGAAGATTCCGAAAACGTATTTCATCGTTTAATCGATCCTGCGGATTTTCAAGGACAGAAAGCCTTGGTAATCGGAGGAGGAGATAGCGCGGTAGAAGCTGCACTCTCTTTAGTGGACACTGCATCTTCCGTAACTCTTGCCTATAGAGACAAAGAATTGGTGCGTCCAAAAGAAGAGAATAAGACACTCTTTCAAAAAGCAGTCTCCGAAAAAAAGATCCAATTCTTGCCCAATACAGAACCGGAAGAGTTCCATTCAAAAAAAGTAAAATTGAAACAAGGCAGATCGGTAAGAACGGAAGATATAGATTCTTCCTTGGTCTTGATCGGTTCCGAGGCTCCCATCTCCTTCTTACAAAAAATCGGGATCCGTCTCCAAAACAGATCTCATTTCACAGATATTATAGGCCTTGTTTCTCTCTTCTCATTTTCCGTATTCTTGTATTTCGGAAAAACCGCTTTCTACTACTACAATTGGTATTTCACTGCTTCTACCATTGGCTTAGCCGTTTTTGGACTGTCTACCTTAGCCTTAATCGCCAAGAAATCCTCATTGCTCCGCTTCCGATGGGAATGGAAAACATTCAGAAATCTTTATTTAACTCTGGCAGCATTGTACTTCATTGCGGTCTACGCGAGTGCAAAGTATCTAGGATTTCTTGTATTCGATAAGTATCCCAGCTTTCATTATACTGTTCTATATTCTACTACCATTCTATTCTTCGGGATCAGAAGAATGAAGGTCCGTCCCACTCCTTATATCAAAAGACAAACAATCACTCTCATTCTGATCCAGATCTTTCCTTTATTCTTATTGCCTGAGATCATTCTGCCTTTCCTGGGAACTCACGGGCTTTTGGGAGCCAAGGACGGATTTATTCTCACCCAAGTATTTCCACAGGGAGCCTATTGGAAAGCTTACGGTTTTATCCTAGCTTGGCCGTTGAATATGGGAGTTCTGTACGACGGAGGAATCACTGCCTTCTGGCTTATTTACGGATTTCTAATGAGCTTTGCCTTGATTCCGTATCTAGTATATAGATTCGGAAAAGGCGCCTATTGCGGATGGATCTGCTCCTGCGGTGGACTCGCCGAAACCTTAGGAGACGAGTACAGAACCAGAATGCCTCATGGAAAATTGGCATACAAGCTAGAGCATTCCGGACAATGGATCCTACTCATCGCAGCCATACTCACGATTGCCAAATTACTCGGAAGCCACGCTTCCTTTTTAGGGTTCTTAGAATACGGAGCCGATTCTGCAAAGCTATATTATGATTTGATTGTAGACCTTGGACTCGGAGGAATTGTCGGGGTTGGTGCCTATTTCATGTTTTCGGGAAGGATCTGGTGCAGGATGTTTTGCCCTCTTTCTGCACTCATGCATATCTACGCAAAGTTCAGCAGATTTAGGATCTTTTCGGAAAAGAAACGATGCATCTCCTGCAATATTTGCACTTCCGTATGCCACCAAGGAATAGACGTAATGAACTACGCCAACCGAGGAAGGGCAATGGATAGCGTGCAATGCGTGCGCTGTTCTGCCTGCGTGGTGAGTTGCCCCACCCAGGTGCTTAGTTTCGGAGAATTGAAGAATGGAAAACCTGTATTAGAAAAACTGAAAGCAATTCTATAGGAAAAAGTAATTTAGAGGATCGCTAAACTAAGATTTGGCGATTTGACCGGGAATTATTTAATGATCCCGCCGGCCTTCAACTCTTGGTCCGTTAAACCGGTGACCCTTCTCACAATGATCAGCTCGATCCCTTTTTGGATCATCTTTCTCGCAACTTCTAATCTGGCTTCTGATTTTAACGCTTCGGCTACTGACACATTTGCTCCAAACGAAGTTCCGAATTTGGGACGAAAGCTTCGCTTATGTTGGATTAGACGAAGGATTTCCTTTTGTAAAGAAATTTATTTACAAAAGACACTTCTGTAACAATCGCTCTATAAATTTAGATTTTTCCTTGTCAATTTCTTGCTTCTAGTCCAGACTCATTTCTCTATGAGTTCTTTTTTAATGCATGTCCAAGACAGATTGAAAGTCTGCGGACCTTTGACCTATAAGAATATGTTCGGCGGGTTCGGTGTTTACTCCGGTTCCCAAATCTTTGCGATGGTGATCAAGGACCATCTCTATTTCAGAGTGGGACCAAGCAACCAAGCAGAGTACGAGTCTTCCGGCATGGCTCCTTTCTCTTATTCAGGCAAGGATGGCAAGATCGTTCGAGTCTCTTATTGGGAAGTTCCTGAAGAGATCTTAGAAGATGACGAAGATCTAGTCTTCTGGTTTAGAAAAGCATTAGCCGAAGCAAATAAAGCAGCTTCCTTAAAGAAGAAGACTCCGGCAAAGAAGAAGGTCTCGAAGTCTCTATCTAAAGTAACGAAGCGTCTTTCACCAAAGAAGAAGGCTGTTAAGAAGAAAACCTCTAAGCTTGCTTCTAAAAAGAAAGCGACCAAGAAGGCTAAGAGAAAGGTTCCCGCAAAAAAGAAAAAATCACGTTAATCTATACGCGGAAGGGACGCGAAGGGTGAGACTCAGTCCCGGTTGCAAACCGGGACCGAAGCGAACGCGAAGCCCGCAGCGGCCCGGTCGCGCGCTCAGCGCGATCCGCCCCAAATTTTTCATTTTACATTTTGCTTTAAAATCATTTCGTGGAAGAATGAGATCGCGATGGTCCAAGCTACTCCTCTGTTATGCTTTGGTTTCCATACTTGCACTTGCATGGAACTGCGGTCCAACATGTGAGATGGACGAGGCTTCTACTTCTTCGCAAGCCGCTCCTTGTCACCAAGAGCCTGCTTCGGATGATGCGCAAGGCTGTGATTGGGACACTGGTTCCTTATCTATGGAAGGGAATGGATCCTCTGCGTTTCATTTACTTCCTCCTTCTATTTCCTTTTGGTTCGTATTTTCTGCTGCGAATGCTTTCTCCGGATTAGAAAAGAAATCCTTTCAAACTGATATCATTACTTCTCATTCTTTCGAAGTTTCTCATCTTTCTTTCGTACGCATTCTAGTATAATTTTCTCATATTATAAATTTCTTTTTTATAATGTGAGGTCCCTAGTGCGTTCTCTTTCTTTTTCTATTTTATTCTTATCTGGATCGATCCTTTTTGCTCCCCTTCCAGTATTTTCGGAAACTCTTCCCAATCGGGAACTGGATCTGCGTGGTATCATGGATCTTGCGGAAAAGAATTCTCCCCTTCTTACCGCCTTACATGCAGATCTGGAATCTCTCTTCTATAAAAGAAGGCAGGAAGGAAAGACTCAAAACCCTTCCGTGCTGATGGATTATGGTAGAAGGACAGCTGCTGCGGAAGCAGGACCCGAGTATGCTCTCCAGATCGAGCAACCCATTTACTTTCCGGGAAGAAAGGAACTAAAGCAACTCCTCGTGGATAATGATTCCAAGATCAAGGAGATCCAGCAAATCGAGGCTTTTAATTCGATCCGCCTCAGTTCTTTGAAGTTTGCTTACAAATACTTAGTCGCAGCGGATAAACGAACTCATGTTAAGGAACGTTTGAGAAGATTGTCCTTGATCGAAAATTATATCAAGGCCCGTCCCTTCTTCACTCCTCAGGAAAAAACGGATCTTTTCATTATCGAGACCAAGATCCTCGCGCTTAAAAAGCATTTCAACGATCTGGAACTCGGAGCAGCAAAAGATTTCGAGTCCATGAATTTGTATTTGAGATTGGATTCGATTCCTAGTTTAAGAATTCCTTATTTTAGAGATGGGGTCAAATTCCAATTCGATGATATCCAGAAGAAGGCGGTCTCCCAGAATCCTTCCGTTCTTGCAGCAAAAGGCGAATTAGAAAAGGCAAGAACAGAACTTCGTTTAGCAAACTTGGAAAAATATCCGGATTATACAGTTATGAGCCAGGTCGGAGAAGACCGTTCCGGGGTCGCCAACCGATTCTATGATTTCGGTCTGAAATTTAGGATCCCTGTTTGGGACCAGTTCCAAAATAAAGTGGCTGCTGCAGAGACCAATCTGAAAGCCAAGCAAGATAGGCTTACATATCAAGAAACTCTAATTAATACTTCCTTTAAACAATCGTATTTGGATTATGAGCAGGCCCGAAATAACCTAAAGTTGTACGGCCTGAGCCAATTGGACCGGATCGACAAGGATCTGAATTTTGCCGATCTCGAATTCAAGAAGGGAAGAATACAACTCATAAGCTATCTGGAATTAGAAAACCAATTGCATGAGAACCATCATGCAATTCTGGATGCGCAGATGAATCATGTGGAAACCTTATTAAACCTTCTTTATATCATTAACGAAAAAGACATTTTGGGAGTTCTAGGAAATGCTAGCCAGACTTTTGAATACCAGCCTAAATAATCCCTACCTATCGGTCGGCGTAATTTCATTTCTATTCCTCTTCTCCTTTTATACGATGAAAGAGGTTCCGATAGATGCGGTCCCGGATATTACGAACGTTCAAGTCATAGTAACTACGGATACTGGCTCCTTGGACCCGGAGCAAGTGGAGAAGGTGGTAACCTTTCCGTTAGAAACCGAACTCATGGGACTTCCGAACCTCATCGATGTTCGCTCCGTATCTAAATTCGGTTTATCTAATATATCTCTTATCTTCAAGGAAGGAACGGACATCTATCAAGCAAGAGCAATGGTCTTGGAACGGATCTCCAGTGCAAAAGACAAACTTCCCAAAGGACTTTCTCCTTCTATCGTTCCGAACACGACAGGACTCGGAGAGATCTTTTTCTATTCTGTAGAAGCAAAGCCGGATTCAAAGTTGGCAAAACTTCCAGAGGCAGAAAGGCTTTTGTATCTTAGGACTGTCCAAGATTATACAATTCGTCCTCAATTAAAGGCACTCGTCCCAGGCATCGTTGAAGTGGATTCCAACGGAGGTTATGAGAAAGAGATCCATATCGATTTGAATCCGAACAAGATGAAACAATGGGGAATTTCGATCGACCAACTTGTAAAGGAATTGTCCACCATCGGAGAAAGTTTCGGCGGAGGATTCATAGAAAATAACGGCAAGATCTCCATCGTAAGAGCTTACGGCCTGAAAAAGAATTTGAACGAGTTATCCGGCACTGCAGTCAGACGCTCTCTTGCAGGAGTTCCCATTCGCGTCTCCGATATCGCTCAAGTAAACGAACATGGAAGCTTAAGATTAGGTGGAGCCAGTTCAAACGGAAAAGAAATCGTACTCGGGACCGCGCTCATGCTCCGAGGAGAGAACAGCTTTCAAGTCAATGAAGACTTGCACCAAGCAGTCAAGAAGCTAAGCCTTCCGGAAGATGTGACTGTAAGAGTCTTATTAGAAAGATCCTTTCTCATTGAATCCACCATCCAAACGGTAGTAAAGAATTTAGCGGAAGGAGCAATACTAGTCATCCTAACTCTCTTTCTGATCCTTTTAAATCTAAGAGCCTCCCTAATCGTAGCTCTGATCATTCCCGGCTCTATGCTTCTCGCTTCCATTTGCATGAGGTTTTTCGGAATTTCAGCAAACTTAATGAGCTTAGGAGCGATCGACTTCGGACTTCTTGTAGATGCATCCATAGTCATCACTGAGAACGTTCTCACCAAATTCGAATCCGGAAGATTTACGAACAAGGCCGAAAAAAGACAGGCAATCCTGGATTCTTCTCTAGAAGTATTGAAACCAGTGTCTTTCGGGATACTGATCATCATGCTTGTATATGTTCCCATTCTTACGTTAGATGGAATTCCAGGTAGAATGTTCCGTCCCATGGCGGAGACTGTTCTTCTTGCCTTGGGATTCAGCTTACTTCTGGCGGTGTTCTTGCTTCCTCCCTTATTGTATTTCTTTCTTTCTCCGGAAAGCGTAGCTTCTCATAAGAAGAACAAGGATAATAAGATTGTAATATGGTATTCCAAACATCTTCCTAAACTCTTAGAACAGCCGGGCAAGATCGTTCTTTACTCACTCTTATTCTTCGCAGTGACCCTTCTTATCTATTTCAGAATGGGAACGGTTTTCCTTCCCAAACTCATGGAAGGAGATCTAATGCTTGTAGTGGTAAGAGAAGGAAATACAGGCATTGAAGAAAGCTTAAAAGAACAGAAAGATTTGGAACTTCTTCTCAGACAAATGCCGGAAGTGGACAGTGTATTCTCCCGAATAGGAACGAGCTCTGTTGCAAACGATCCGATGGGCCCATTCAATGCGGATACTTTCATCATTCTAAAGAAAGACATCCTTTCCGATCTAATGAAGAACAAGGAGACTTGGGACAATTTCCTGAACAAGATATTGAAACAAGTTCATGAAAAATATCCTGAGTCGGAACTTACCTTAAGCCAACCGCTGGAAGCAAGGTTCAACGAATTATTAGAAGGAAGCCGCGCAGATATCAGCGTCCGTATTTTAGGAAAAGACCTGAATGTTCTATTAGAATTACAGGAAAAACTAAAAGAGACATTAGGAAAGATCCACGGAGCCGCAGAAGTAGAATTGGATCCTATCATGGCGCTACGAAAATCCAACGTGATAGATATTACTCCGGAATCCACTCGATTAAAATATTATAATATATCTTTTCCTTCCTTCAATTCTGTTGTAGAAAGTTCCATGAGCGGATTCGAGCTGGGAGGATTCTACGAAGAGGAAGTCCGCTTTCCTATCATCATCCGTTTGGCCGAAGAATTTAGAAACCGCGAATCCGAATTAGGAGACATCAATGTAGGAACCGAAGACGGCGGGACCATTCCAATCAAACTACTCGGGACCATCCAAAAGAAGGAAAAGGTCATGACTATTTCTAGAAATAGATCCAGAAGATTCGTTGCAGTCTCCGTAAATTTAAGAGGAAGAGACCTAGAAGGCTTCTATAAAGAAGCGCAAGAAAAAGTCGCAAACATAGAGATCCCAAGCGGCTATTCTATTTTTTGGGGAGGACAGATCGAGAATCTATCCAAAGCAAAACAAAAGCTCTCCGTCATCGTGCCAGCAACCTTGGTCATGATCTTTACAATCCTATATTTGGGATTGAGATCCGTGAAACAGGCCCTCTTAGTTTTCTTCTGCGTTCCTTTTGCACTGACAGGAGGGATCTGGTTTTTATTCCTGCGGGGAATGGACCTTAGCGTCTCCGCATTTGTGGGCTGCATTGCCCTTTCAGGAATTGCAGTCTTGAACGGACTCGTAAAATTATCCACCATCGATCGGATCCGAGAAGATAGGAAGCTATCCGTTCGAGACGCAGTATTAGAAGGGGCTATTAGTAGAATTCGTCCCGTCATTATGACTGCATTAGTTGCCTCTTTGGGCTTCTTGCCTATGGCATTCGGGTCTGGGCTTGGATCGGAAGTGCAAAAACCCCTGGCAACAGTAGTGATTGGAGGGATTTTTTCTTCTACCATCCTCACACTCGTTCTTTTGCCGGTATTCTATTACTGGCTGGAAAAGGAATAGAAACCGTTCTAAAATACAGCAGAAAATCCGAGTCGTTATGCGAATTAAATTCTTTTGGCTCGAATTTTCTGAAATTTTTAGTAAATTTATTGCTAAATCGTTTGTTGTAAAAGCGGAGTAGTCCCATGGCAATTCGTATATCCGTTTTCGTTCTGATCCTATTCTTTCAAATCGCCTGTCTGCAATCTCATCCAATCGAATTGGATGCATCAAAGACTCTCTCTGGAGTAGCTCTTGATTTCAGTTCTTCCGAGGCTATAGCGGCTTCCATAGCAGCCACACCGCAAGCAACCGAAGCCAAAACGGACACCTGGAATTGCTCCTTTGCAACAAATTGCGTAGAAGTGTATAAATTGAATTTTACGCAGACGGATACTTTGTCGATCGCTGTGTCTTCCATAACGGGAGGTTCCGTTCTAAGATTGGCCTTCTATTCAGGGACAGCATTGAATGGAACAAACCTGCTGAATGGTTCTACAAATGAAAGGACCTGCCCTTCTCCACCGACTGCAGGGAACCAGGACGTGGGAGATAGCACCTCCGTGGCCATCCCAAGCACCGGCGTCTATACTCTTACTGTAGGGAGAGACTGGGGTGCCAGTTTGAGCGGCTCAGGAACTTTTTCGCTCAATCTTTCCACCACTCTAGCGAGCATGACAGGATTTACTAAGATATCTACCGACGCAGCCACGCAAGCTACCGGAATGAGCTGCCCTTAATCCTCAAGCCGGCTTCTAGTCCGGCTTTTTCTTTTCTTCAACTCGTAATATTCGTTAAGCGAATAATTACTGCAAAACCATTTTAAACGGTATCGCATGGTAAAATTAAATCGGAAATCTTAAACCTTGTCCCGGCTTTTTCGGTCGGACAAAGTAAAGAGAAGAGCCGCATGAAAGCGATAGAAGAAAATACTTCCCTTCCCAATTCATCCGAGCGAACAGATCCGGAACCAAGAATCCTAGAGCAAGGAAAGGAACTATTCCGTTTAAGCGATACATTCGAGTCTGGATCCTTCAGTTCTTATAATCTTTTTTCCAAAAGCCTTTTATTCTTAGAAGACAGACCTAACTTAAAGTTGCAGGCATTTCGCTTTGCCGATCTTTTTCCGAGTCTGAATTCACTTTCTCTGATCGCTCGCTATATCCGTTTGTACTTTGTGGAAACTCCTACTGAATTACCGAAATGGATGGTGGGATTACTCGCGATCTCTCTTACCAATCCTCTCACAGGAAGCATGGTTGCACTCTCCGCAAGAGTAGGAATCAAATTCGTAGCAAAATTCTTTATTTTAGGAAGAACCTTCGATTCCGAAAGAAGCAAGATTCTTTCTAGATACAAAAATGGGATCTGTGCAACTATAGATATCTTGGGAGAAGCAGTGCTTTCCGAAAAGGAAGCAGAGAGATATAGCAAGGAATATCTCTTGTTGTTAGACGAAATCTCCAAAGACAAAGAATTGTCCAAGATCAGAGAGAGAGTATTTATAAACGAGCCGGTCGGAAATGTTTCCGTAAAATGTTCTTCTCTTTATTCCCAATTAGATCCACTCGCACATCATTCTTCCGTCCAAAATCTAAAAGAAAAACTGAGACCGATCTTAAGCTCTGCAGTCTCCAAAAATATATTCATTAATCTGGATATGGAACAGTATGAAACGAAGGAGATCCTGCTGGACACCGCTCTACAGATCTTTTCCGAACCTGAATTCGCGGACTATCCTCATTTCGGCCTGGTCATCCAAGCATATCTTAGATCCTCACAATCTGACTTGCATAGAATCATAGAATATTCAAAAAAACGAAAGTATCCTTTGACAATCCGCTTAGTAAAAGGCGCATACTGGGAATACGAAATGATCCAAGCAGCCCAGAAAGGATGGGAGGCCCCCGTATTCTTAAAGAAATCGGATACGGACAAAAACTACGAAGAATGCATTTCCCTTCTTCTCAAATCGTATCCACATATTAGACCTGCATTCGCTTCTCATAATATACGTAGCCTTTCCTGCGCTTTCGTCCGTGCGAAAGAATTCTCAGTGCCGAACGATTTCTTCGAAGTGCAAATGCTTTACGGTATGGGAGATTCTTATAAGAAAGCGATCCGCCATCTCGGGATCTCAGTAAGGGAATATTCTCCCATTGGAGAAGTGATCCCTGGAATGGCCTACTTAGTTCGAAGGCTTTTGGAGAATTCCACAAACGAAGGCTTTTTAAAGAATATCAACGCAAACAAGAAGGACAGAGAGAGTCTTCTTATCCTGGAGAATAGATCGTAAATATGAATTCGGATCAAAATCATAACGGCTTTCATAATGAACCCTTGAGGGACTTCTCCAAGGAGGAAGAAAGAGCTTCTCTTGAGAAGGCATTCTCTTCTTTAAAAAAAGAACTCCCCTTTCAAGTATATCCGATCGTTTCCGGAAAGAAGAAGGAGACCTCTCTCAAGGTATCCTGGTCCAATCCTGCAAATCGATCCGAAAAAATAGCGGATATACATTACGCTTCTCTAAAAGACGCAGAAGAAGCGATACTTGCAGCAAACAGATACTCCGAAACCTGGAAAAATGAAAATCCTAAGACAAGGATCCAAGTATTAATAAACGCAGCTCAGCTACTTCGAGCTCAGAAAGCAAGACTGACCGCACTCATGTCCTTAGAAGTCGGAAAAGGAGTAAAGGATATAGACGCAGAGATAGCGGAAGCAATTGACTTCTGTGAGTTCTATGCGCAAGAAGCGGAGTCACTTTTTCATCCGAGACAAAGAAATCTACCGGGCGAGGAGAATACATATTACTATATTCCGAGAGGAACAAGCCTGGTGGTAGCTCCTTGGAATTTCCCTTTGGCGATCCTATGCGGAATGACAGTTGCCCCATTGGTAACCGGGAACACTGTGATCATGAAACCAGCGGAACAATCTTCAACAATCGCATTCGAACTCTATAATATACTATTGCAAGCGGGAGCACCCTCTTCTGCACTGCATTTTCTTCCAGGCAAGGGAGAAGAGATCGGAGCTTATCTTGTAAAACATCCGCTGGTACATACGATTAATTTCACCGGCTCCAGAGCCGTCGGTCTCGGAATGATCCGAGAAGCTGCGAACCAAGATACTAAGTTCGTGAAAAAAGTCATAGCAGAGATGGGAGGAAAGAATGCAATCATCGTGGACGAAGATGCGGATCTGGACGAGGCAGTGCTTGGCTCTGTAGCTTCCGCATTCGGATTCCAGGGACAGAAATGCAGCGCTTTGTCCAGGCTTATTCTGCTCGAATCAAACTACGAAATCTTCAAGACCAGATTTATCGAGGCACTACAGTCTCTGAAATTCGGATCACCCGAAGATCCTTCCGTAAAGATCGGACCGGTGATCGATTCCGAATCCAAAGAAAGATTGGACAAACTCGCTCAGGAATTCGCTCCCAAAATCGTTAGCCGAAGGACAATCTCAGGAGAGATAAAGCAAAACGGAAATTTCGTGGATGCAATCATCTTTGAAAGCGAGGATCCGAATTCTCCTTTAGGACAAACCGAATTCTTCGGACCTTATGTAACGCTATTCAAAGCAAAGAACTTCGAAGAAGCTATTCAAATAGCGAATAACGTCGACTATGCGCTAACTGGAGGAATCTATTCCAGAAATCCGAAGCATATACAATATGCTAAGGAAAAATTCGAAGTGGGCAACCTCTACATCAACCGAGGCATTACTGGAGCTATTGTGGACAGGCAACCATTTGGAGGATACAAACTCTCGGGAGTGGGCGCAAAAGCGGGTGGTCCAGACTATCTCAGACAATTCCTGGAACCGGTCAACATCACCGAAAATACGATGAGAAGAGGATTCATCCCGGAAACATAAGAGTTTCATTTCTCTGATCTTCTTCTTTTCTACTTGAATTTAGGACCAAATAGTGTTCTCTATTTTGGATCTTTAGGAAAGAAGAATGAAAATCGTATTGATCCACGGAATGTGGTCCAGAGCAGGAACCTTGGACTCTCTGGAAGAAGCTCTCATAAAAGCGGGCCACGAAGTTTTAACACCCACACTTCCCTATCACTCTTTGGACCTAGAATCACCTCCGGAACTTGGGAAATATAGATTAATCGATTACGTTTCTTTTCTAAAGAAAGAAATCCAAGCAAAAGGCTGGAACAAACCCACTTTGATCGGACATTCCATGGGAGGATGGTTAGCCCAAGCCTTAGCAGCAGAAGGATACGCGAGTCGAATCGTATTATTTGCACCGGCCGCACCCAAAGGAATTTTTCCGTTGGGATTCTCACCACTCTACACCTTGCTAGAAGTCGCTTTTCATTGGAAATTCTGGGCAAAACCATTTCGGCCAACGATTCGAGGAGCAAATTTCGGATTATTCAATCGATTGCCCAAAGAGAAATGGAGTGAATATTATAAATTACTAAACTACGAATCCGGAAGAGCCTTATTCGAATTGGCATTTTGGTTCTTCGATCCTTTCTCCGGAAACAAGGTAGATGAAAATAAAGTAAATTGCCCTGTATTAATTCTTGCAGGCAAGGATGATAGAATCATTCCCAATCGAGTTACTAAGGCAATCGCAAGAAAATACGAAAACTCTGAATATGTTGTATTCCCAAACCATGCGCATTGGCTATTGGACGAACCCGGAAAAGAAAAGATTTTTGAGACCATGTTCGAATGGCTTAAACGAAATTAGAAAGCTCCGAGTCTAAGTCTATTAGAATGAAAAACGGACGACTCTACCAAATTCTACCCATTGCTTTACTTCTACTTGGATGTTCCAGTTACGAAGAAATGAGTTTAGAGAATGATAAAGCGATCGAAAGACTGAAACAATCCGAAACATTCTACCAAGAATATTACCAATCCGGAGATACCAATGTGCAACCTGTGCATTGGCTTAGTACAGGATGCAAGGAACCTAAGAAAGAAAATATCTTAGTATTCGTGCATGGGTCTCCGGGCAATTGGGTCAATTATCTTCGGTACTTAAAAGATCCTCAATTATTAGAAAAATATTGTATGTTCAGCGTGGACCGACCCGGCTTCGGAAAATCAGAAGGAGCCGATGCGGATGTAAATCGGCAAGCCCAAAGGATCTTAAGTTCTTTAAATCATGTGCTGCAAAAAAGAGAAAAACCGAAGCGACTCGTATTACTTGGACATTCTTATGGAGGTCCGGTGGCAGCACGAATTGCTTCCTTAGAAGGAAATAGTTTTAGCCATCTCTTGCTTCTTGCCGCTGCCTTAGATCCGGAAAGCGAAGAAGTTCGGTGGTATAACAAATTGGCCGCGACAAAACTCGGCTCTTGGCTCCTTCCTACAGAATGGCAACATAGCAATGCAGAAATGCTTCCTCTCAAAGGACAATTGCAGGACTTGCTTCCGATTTGGAAGAATATAAACGCTAAAACGATTGTCGTTCAAGGCGAAGAAGATGGATTAGTCGACCCAAGTAACGCGGCTTTCATCCAAAAACAATTTTCCCCGCAAGCCCAAGTAAAAATCTATCTTTTACCGAAGGAAGGACATTTTTTACCTTGGAAGAACTACGATCTAATTTATAAAATCCTAATGGAAATAACGAATGAAAAATAGAGAAGAAGCTATCTTTTCGATTTCTCTCGAAAATAATCTTCCAATCGTAAGACTCCATATTGAGGTCCGACTATATCCAGAGTGTGGACAGTGTTTCCGAATTGCATGAATTGAAAGATCCTTCGATTGAATGGGCGTAGTAAATACACCAAGATTCGATTCAGAAAAATCGGAATGTGGATGGGCTTTTTACTTTTTCCACAAACTTTCAACGCGAGTTCAGTGATCTGGTCTCTTGTAAAAATATCAGGACCTCCGATATTTATTTCTTCCTCCTCACTCCCCAAAGCGTCTACAACTGCCTTAGCCACATCTTTTTCGTGGATCGGATTGATCCTAGCCTTTCCGTCTCCGATTACGATTCCTATCCCCTTCTTCGCGAATTCCAAAAATTCTAAAAGGATAGAGAAAAAGGCCGTCGGTCTTACTATCGTATAGTTGATCCCAGAATTTCGGATCGCTTCCGAAAAAAGATCATGACTTCTAATATATTCAGCTTTTTGAATTCCTTCCGCACGAAGAAAAGAAGTGTATATGAATTTAGAAACACCCGCACGAAGTGCTTCTCTTAGCACATTCAAATTTCCGCCCAAGTTGATTTCTTCGAAAGTCTTATTGTCGCTAAAATCCTTTAGATTCAAACTCGCGCCAGCGCAGGAAATCACTGTATCTATTTCGGAGAAGGCAGTTCTCATACTCTCCGGATCTAAAATATCGCCGATCTTATGGTCATCAAATTCACCTTTGAGGATCTGCAATTTGGAAACGGATCTAGCGAGGATCCGGATCCAATATCCTTTTTGCTTTAATTCGGAAACCACCAATCTCCCCAGGTTTCCAGTCGCACCGACCACTAATATTCGTTTCATACTATTCTTCCTCAAAAGTAGACTCCAGAGTCTATTTTTTAACTATACCCGGGCAGTAGAATTGTCAACAAAAAGTAGACGTCAAAGTCTACTTTTTTAAGCTTTTCTTTTGCCAGATCTGCAAAAATCTTAGTTAGGAAAGGGAAGAAGAATGAAAGCCCGAGAAAAAATCCTCCAAGCAGCTGATAAACTTTTCTACGAACGCGGTTTTGCTAATACCGGAGTGGCAGATCTTTTAGAAGAATCCGGAGTACATAAGGCGAGCTTCTATAAATATTTTCGGGAAAAAGGAGAGGTCGGTTTAGAGTACATCCGAAAGAGAAGAGAACTGAATGCTTCACAATTCAAAAGCTTGGTCACTCTATATGCCGAATTTGAAAAGGTCGCAGATGCCTGGGGCTTGGCTCTCAAAAGAGAGGCAAAGAAGCAAAGACTATGGGGATGTCCATTTGCAGTGTTCTCGAATCAAATCCGATCTTCTCAACTTTTCTCGGACAAAGACCAACTAACGCATGCGGAAGGCGAGATCGAAGAAACTGTCCACGATTGGGAAGAAATTTTTGCATCCTATCTCAGGACAAATCCGATCAAAAGAAAATCGAACTTATCAGAGAAACAAATTCGATCCTTCGCAAAGAAAATTCTGATCCTTTACGAAGGTTCGATTCAATTATACTTTATGACTGGAAAAGAAGAATATTTAGAGGAGTTCCGTTCCAGTCTTTTATTCTTAGGAGAATTTTATAGAACGATTCCTTAAGAAAGATAGGAACGTTCCCAAACACAAAACAAATATCCGATCTTACAAATGACGAATCTCAGCGGGAGGATTTCTCCAGTTATTGTTTAAACCGTCAGAATACCAAACAGGAACGTCGATCAACTCGCTCGGTTCTACTCCATCCAACGAAGAAATAGCGACACTAACGTAAGCGCCTCCTATCTCTTCGACGTAACCATGAGAGACAGTTCTCACACCACAATTCTTACAGAACTGATGAGAGTTACTGAATGTCCCGAACTTATAAGAACTCAAACTCTCTTCTCCGCTCAAAAGACGGAAAGCAGAAGGCTTAATGATAGCCGACCAATTTCGGACTTTCCTGCAGAACGAACAATTGCATCTTCCAGTACCTTGGCTTAGATCAATATCTACCTCGAACTTTACTGCTCCACAATGACAACTTCCTTTATATGTTTTCAGGCTCATGTTTGTTTTCCTTTTGAAAGCGAAAGGACCAACCAAGAGAGGCTTTAAATCAAGGCTCTTAACGCAGATCCAAGGCTTTTTAATGAGAACAGTATAAGAGCCTATTCATGACAAGAAATGTCATATTTTGAAGAAAGGTACAAAAAAAAATTTAATCTAATCCACTATTTCCGTACGAGTTTCAGTAAAGATCCGTTCGAAATTCTGAGGCGCTAAAGTTCCGAAGACTCGATCCCATATCATCGTATAGAAACCGAAATTATACTCCTCATGCTGATGATGCCTTGCATGAAACGTACTAGTAGTGAACAAACGGAATAAAGGAAAATGAAGCCATCTTTTTGATAGAGGCTCCACTCCTAAATGTCCGATCGTGCCAAACACTACATTCAAGCTTAGATATACGCTCATCCCCAACCAAGAAAAGTCGTAACCGCATAATACCAATAACCAGAGGGCGCCGAAACCCAGCGCTTCCAAAGGATTGAGAACAAAGAGAGTCAATGGACGAGGTTTATCGTAATGGTGATGAGTCCTGTGAGCGAATGGATAGATAAATCGTATATGAGCGATCCGATGCAACAGATACATTCCCGCATCCATAACAAAAAGAAGAATCAAAACATCGAGTAACGCGAAAAGTCCGATATCATTCCGAAAATGTATATAACCGGATCTCCATAGCCAAAGCCCGAGTAACGTTACGCTAGTGTTAAAAAATATAGTAGATATTGCAAAAAGGATCTCTCGAAGCTCGATCCGGGAAGGAATTGGAGTGATACGGCGATTCACATAATGTTTAGAAAGTAGAACACCAATATATACAGAAGAAGTAAAGATAAGAAGATTCTCGATCAAGAATAGGAGAGCAGCCCAAGTATAGGGGATTTTTTGGAGAAATAGAACCAGCTCGTTTCCAAAATCATCCATAGGAATATAATTCCAAAAAATCTGCCTTGGGTCAAGTAGTCGAGAATGATACACCTAATCTAAATCCGCTTCTGCTACTCGGCGGAAGTAATACCCTGATCGTCGAACCACCAAACAAAAAAGCCAGGTGTTAAAACCTGGCTTTTTCTTGAGAGTTCAATTTGAACTTAACAACTGGAATGAATGTTAGACATTTTTTAGAGATGTCTAACGTTTGCTGATCATCTTTTGTATGGATGTTCATGCGAGGCTTCTTGTTATGGAAGCCTTGTTGGCGTTGTAACCAAATTTCGTAATATGGTCAAGCCTCACGAGCTATTAGTATCACTCGACTCAATGTGTTACC
>NZ_RQEP01000011.1 GCF_004770055.1 Leptospira semungkisensis
AGGGATCCAGATCCATTTTCTGCGAGTGCTATTCGATTCCCAATAACCTATAAGAGCGGAGAATAGAATGGCTCCGCCGAATGCTGCGAGTTCTTTCCAGATCGGAAACGCAACTAGTCCGAAGAAGACTTCCACATGTTCCAATCCAAGTTTGGTAAGAAGAAGGAAAAGAGATGCAGTCTTGAACTGGTGAGCGAGTTCGAACAATGCTCGGGTTCTTCCGGAAGCTTCTAAAAGCATCGCCTCATGAACCATGGTTAATTCTAAGTGAGTACGAGGATCGTCGAATGGAGGCTTAGAAAGTTCAGACAATACGATTAATGTTGCACCCAAGAAGAATAGAATTCCGAAGGAAAGATTCGCAAAGTTCGCTTGGAATACCACATTGGATTCGAATACTACTAGGATAAGTATCATGATCGGTTCCCCGAAAATGAACAGAAGTGCTTCTCTTGCAGCTCCCATTCCTCCGAAGGAAGTTCCATTCTCAACCGCGTATGCGACAGTAGCAAAACGGATCATCCCGATCAAAAACGGAATGAATAGAAGAGATGCCCACTCGAAGGAAACAAGAGAC